>CALCGX010000021.1 GCA_937901225.1 uncultured Bacteroidales bacterium
TCAAGTGCAGTTTCAAGGAGTTCTCCGATGTGATGGATCAGATGGGCAAGGAACTGAATCTGGAGATCCGCGTCATGCACGAGGACATCTTCAACTCCATGCACCGCATCTAATTTACGATAAGGACTGATAAATATGATCAATACCACAGATATTTTAGAAACCATAAATATGGTAAAAAACGAACATTTTGACGTTCGTACTATTACTATGGGAATATCTTTGCTCGACTGTCTTTCGGACTCGGTTGATTCAACCTGCGAAAAAATTTATGATAAAAACAATGCAAATCCCGTTGAACCTGGTTGGGGCATTAGTTATCTCAAAGTCGAGGAATTTACAGATGATATTAAAAGAAGTAAATGCTGTGAAGAAATCAATCAAAAAATTGCACACAACTACGCAATGTACGCTAGTTGGTATAAAAAGGAAGAATAATCGGATTTGATTCCGCAAAAAACAAGGATGCAGAGAATATATACTATCCTATCTATTATACTATGTGCGTGTTCCTTATTTGCACGCACTCCTCAGGAGGCAGCACAGATTGCTAGTGATTTTATCTATCAACGCCGCTTATCAGCAACACCTATGCTACGCATTCAGCGCGCGAATCAATCAGCGGGGATAGACACGCATGTGGAACTAGCACATACACAATATCAAGTTGATAATACGGCCCCAGCATTCTATGTCTTTAATGACCAACAACAGGAAGGATTTGTATTGATCTCCGCAATAGATAATGCACGTACCATTCTCGGATATGCCGATCACGGCAGTTTCAACACCGATGATATTCCGTGCAACATGCAACTATGGTTGCAGATGTATGCCGAAGAATTGGCATACGCTGCCAAATTCCCCCAACGAGCAGCTGCCAACCCCTCTCTGAATACGCAATATCCCGATATTGCTCCTCTCTTGGGAGAAACGCAATGGGGACAAGGCAAGCCATTCAATAACATGTGTCCAATAGTCGATGGCGAGCGCTCGGTGGCAGGCTGTGTAGCCACAGCACTTAGCCAAATCATGTACAAGCACCAGTACCCTACTCATGGAATAGGCAGCCACTCCTATCGATTGAGAAATGGTACTCAGCTCAGCGTGGACTTCTCTCAAGCTACATACGACTGGGAAAATATGATTCCCCGATACAACAAATCCTATACTCAGGAGCAAGCTGACGCTGTAGCCGAACTGATGTACCACGTGGGAGTATCTTGCAATATGGGATATTCTCCTTCGGCCAGTGGAGCGGTATCGCAAATAGCTCTGCAGGCTATGCATACATACTTTGGCTACGATGCGGGCTTGACACCTTTGCTCAAGGATTATATGTCCGAAGACAAGATTCTGACAGCTATTGCTACTGATTTGCAACAAGGACTACCTATTTACATGAGCGGTACTACCGTCAACTACGAGGGGCATGCCTTTGTCTGCGATGGTATGCAGAGCAATGGTTATCTGCACATCAATTGGGGATGGAATGGCACAGGCGATGGCTATTATTCGCTTTCTGCCTTGGATCCAGGCCAACATGGTACGGGTGGTAGTGCGCAGAACTTGGCCTTTACGGTGGATGTCTGTGCCTATACCAACTTGCGCCCCGATCAAGGAGGCACGCCTAAGCCACTGATCAGCGCAGACGGACAAGTGCGCACTAGCAAGGCAAAAGACCGAAGAGATGGGTATATCCAATTTGAGCACTCTATCTTTGCTAGTCAAGGACTTGCCAGTGCAAATGGATATATCGGGTTCTTTGTGTATGACACCAACCAACAATTGGTGAGCCAAATCACACCTCATAAAATTAACCTAAAACCAGGCTACTATTACACACACTTCCCTATCTCCGAACAATTGCCCGCTTCACTCGCTGCTGGCGAATACGAGCTTGCAATAGGCCTGATCAATGAGGCGGAGGAGATCTACCCTATCTTGGTAGCAGGCAAAGGAGCTACGCGCTATCCATTCACCCTGACAGCTGATAGTATCTTCTTCCACGAGGAAACTACACCCCAACTGCCTGACACCTTGCAAGCAGATTTCAGCCATATAGCGGGCACCAACTCATGGGAGATGGATCTATATTCGCCAGCCTTCTGGCAAAACACTAGCAGCAACGAGATACTCATACGCTGCCAACTCAA
This sequence comes from uncultured Bacteroidales bacterium, assembly GCA_937901225.1. GTDB lineage: Bacteria > Bacteroidota > Bacteroidia > Bacteroidales > Paludibacteraceae > Colicola. The sequence continues at coordinate 2,157 of CALCGX010000021.1, forward strand.
TGCCAATAGCGATAATTCCGTGATTGGCTCCTATGTACTAGACAAGAAGAGCGCTGCCGCCAGCAGTAGCATCCACCTATCTAAGGTGGTTTGTGCCTTCGGCAATGGGGAAGAGTGCCAACAATATACCCCTACCGAACTGCAGTTCACCTTGCTGCAAGAACCCAATGGCAAGCTGGGGGTACATTATATCATGACGGTCAATTTCTTCCAATATGTAGGCTACGCAGTTATCGATTCCTGCACATGGAGTCAGCTGAGCGATGGCAATTATCTGCCATATGCAGAGGAAGTTACATACCAACCAGCGACAGCCTTATCAGCATCCGAGGCTATCAATCTTGCCAAGGAGAGAAATAATATCAACAGCATGCTCTATTTGGTGAAAGGTACCATCTCTAACATGCTCAGCACACCCGACGAAATCATCACGCAGCAATATGCCAACTGCATGATTTCAGACAACGGTGATAAAGAAAACAGCTTACTTTGCAATCAACTACAATGGATGAATCATCAGGATTATACCACCGGAGAGGAACTGCAAAACGGCGATGAGATTGTGATTCTTGCGCAGATACCTAGCGAAGAGAAAAACATAGAGGTGATTGGCACCCTCTATGAGCATCACAGGCCAGAAGGAACTCCAATACACAACTGTCAGCTGACCACTGATGGATTAAAGATGAATGTATCATGGGAGAGCGAAGCTGCCTATTTCAAAATTCGTCTTTATAACAAAAACGACAAAAAGATTGCGGAAAACATAATCAACCGCACTACCCTAACGGCTACAGTGCCTGAAGCAGGACGTTATACATTCTGGGTAAGACCTATGAACGACGACAAAAAGACTTATGCTGGTCCTGCTTTAGAGATACCCTTTACCGCTAGTATTAGTAGCGGGACAGAGCTATTTTCTACTGCCACAGGAGCTATATTGTATGATCTCCAAGGAAATATAGTGGATAAATGTGACGAATGCAATATCAACCAACTACAAGTTCCATATAAAGGAATATATATCCTCAAAACTGATACCACACGATTAATATACAGGTAATAGTGCAGAATTTTGAGATAGAGAAATATAATTTTGTTGGAATGACCTTGCAAATATAATTTTTTTATTGTACCTTTGCACGCAATTATAAATAACTATTTTTATGTATAAACGAATACTCTTAAAACTTTCAGGCGAGAGCCTTATGGGCGCACAACAATATGGCATTGATCCTCAGCGACTTGCCGACTATGCAGACCAAATACGTAACATTGCCAATACTGGTGTACAAGTGGCTATCGTGATTGGCGGTGGTAACATCTTCCGCGGATTGAGCGGATCACAAAAAGGTTTTGACCGTGTAAAAGGCGACCAAATGGGTATGTTGGCAACAGTCATCAATTCACTTGCGCTCAGTTCGGCATTAGAGGCTATTGGACAAAAAGTACGCGTACTGACTAGTGTCCGTATGGAGCCCGTAGGCGAACTATACAGCACAGACAAGGCTATCCGCCTACTCAACAAAGGCAATATCGTAATTATTGCGGGTGGTACAGGTAACCCATATTTTACCACAGATACTGCTTCCGTGCTTCGAGCAATCGAACTCAAGGCAGATGTAATGATGAAGGGAACACGCGTGGATGGTATCTATACTGCAGATCCAGAAAAAGACCCTACGGCTACTAAGTATACCCAAATCACCTACGATGAGATCCTTGATATGAAGCTCAAAGTAATGGATCTCACCGCTATTACCATGTGCCGCGAGAATAACATGCCAATCTATGTCTTTGATATGGACACCGTAGGCAACTTGGAGAAAGTAATGAACGGACAACAAATAGGAACACTTGTAAAACCCTAATAATCATGTTAGAACCAAAACAAATTCTGAATGAGGCAGAGGAATTGATGGAATCTGCTGTCATGTATCTTGACGATGCTTTGGCACATATCCGTGCAGGCAAAGCTAGTGGACGAATCCTTGACCCAGTAAAAGTAGAATACTATGGTCAAATGTCACCAATCGCCAATGTAGCAACCGTAACTACACCTGATGCTCGTACTATCCAAATTCAACCATGGGAGAAGAAAATGCTTCCAGAAATTGAGCGTGCTATCATCAACTCTAACATCGGTTTGGCACCTAACAACAATGGCGAATGCATCCGACTGATGATTCCACCATTGACTGAGGAGCGTCGCAAAGAGTTAGCTAAGCAATGTAAAGGCGAAGCGGAAAATGCGAAAGTGAGCGTGCGTAATGCTCGTCGTGATGCTATTGACACCCTCAAAAAGCAAATCAAAGAAGGTTTACCAGAGGATGCAGAGAAAGATGCGGAGAACGAGGCACAAAAACTTCACGATAAATATGTGAAGCGCATTGACGAAGTTTACGCAGCGAAAGAGAAAGAAATCATGACCGTGTAAGTTTAGGTTAGAGGTTAAAGGTTAGAGGTTAAAGGCAAGGGCAGCATGGCTGCCAGTTCTAGCCTCTCGCCTATTTGCCTTATCACCTTTTCGCCTAACAATCATCGCAAAGCGATTACTCATACTAACAATAGCATGGGCATTGGTTATCCCAATGTCTCATGCTATTTCGCTTGATAGTCTACTTAACTTACCCGCAATGGGTATTCCCGTGGTGAACTATTCACCCGAATCCACCTGGGAGTTTGGAGCTGCAGCACAAGGATATTTTCGCCTACCCAACCAAGAGCGCACCTCTATCGTGCAACTTGATGGCACCTATTCGCTTAACCATCAATGGTATATCAATGGACAAGGAACACTGTACTTTGGCCATAAACTGCCTTGGCAATTGACATTCAAGGCAGGCTACAGCAACCGACCGGCTACCTACTACGGCACTTACCATGACTCCCATTTTGCTAACCAAGGCAATACCAATATTGGTATGCTACGCAAGGGTACACCTTACCAATTGCAGCGCGGCTACCTCAATATCCAAGCACCGATTTATGTAGGGAAACACATTGCTGTAGGACCAATGGCAGACATACTCATCGCCCAATTTAACATCCAAGATACCTACTCTACCGTTCACCCACTCGTGCAAGTGGCATTAGGAGCAATAGCCCAATACGACTCACGCGATAATGTGTTTTACCCCACCAAGGGTATCTTTGCTAAACTATCCGCTGCCGCCGCATATACCAACCGCATAGAGATCCCCGCAGGGCAACAAGCTACCATCAATGGCTTGCTATCTGCCGACTTCCGACACTATGTCCCACTACCTTGCGACCTCGTATTTGCATGGCAATTCAAAGCACAAATGATGTTGTCAGAATACGATATTTCGTACCTAACGCTATACCCGATGCTTCCACGTCTTGGTGGTCAAGACGGTATTAGAGGTATCAATAGCGATATGTTCCGCGACGACATTATGATGGCTTTGCAAGCCGAACTCCGCATACCGATTTGGAGTATCTTCCGCGCCGCCGTCTTTGCTGGTATAGGAGATGTATATGACTATCATAATTGGCACTGGGAAGTACCTAAGGTAGGTTATGGACTCGGACTACGTGCCACTATCAATAAGGCAAAAGTAAATATCCGTTTCGATGTTGCGCGCAGCAATGTTGATCCGCGATGGAATAATATAAATGCTTATAGCTTCTACCTTACCGCAACAGAAGCATTTTAACCAATGAAAGGACTTGTAATAAAATCAACGGGTACTAGTTACGGAGTATTTTTCCCAGACGGTACAACAGCTGACTGCCACGTGAAAGGTAATTTTCGCATTCGCGGCATTCGCTCGACTAATCCTATAGCAATAGGTGATCATGTAGAGGTCACGCAGTTGGAAGATGGTACCAATTGGATTACCGAACTATACGATCGCAAGAACTACATCATCCGCCGCAGTACCAATCTTAGCTATGCTTCGCATATCTTGGCTGCCAATGTGGATATGGCAGCGTTGATTGTTACCATCAATCATCCAAAGACATCAACTACGTTCATCGACCGTTTCCTCGCTACCTGCGAAGCATATCGTGTACCTGCTTGCTTAATTTTTAACAAGATAGACCTGCTCTCCGACGAGGAACAGCAAACACTTACTGAGCTTCGCCAACTATACGAATCCCTTGACTATCCTACCTACGCTATTTCGGCAAAAGCATTAGATAACTCGGAGGTCGCTGATATATTCCAAAACCGCATTACACTTCTTTCTGGTAATTCGGGTGTCGGAAAATCTACCCTATTGAATGCCATTTTGGGCAAAGATATTGCTCGCACGGGTGCCATATCTTCTGCACATCACAAGGGTATGCACACTACCACTTTCTCCGAAATGTATCCTTTAGGTAGTTTAGGAGTTGAGGAGTTGAGGAGTTTAGGAGAAGATACCGTGAATACTAATTCTTGGATAATTGACACACCTGGTATCAAGGGGTTTGGTATGTTGGATGTTGAGAAAGAGGAGATTTGCCATTATTTTCGTGAGATTTTCCGCATAAGCCGCGAGTGCCGCTATTCCAACTGCCTGCATACTGGCGAACCAGGATGCGCTGTGTATCAAGCGGTTGTAGACGGTAAGATAGCCCTCTCTCGCTATGAGAGTTATCTTAGTATCCTTGATGATACCAACGAAGGGAAGTATCGTTAGTTTGAGTTTAAAGTTTATAGTTTAAAGACTAAGATTATGAAAAAGATTTTATTATTGCCATTTTTGGCATTTGCAATGCTGTCATGTACAGCTCCCAAAACACAAGAACCTATGAACAATGAAGTCATCAACGCCATTATGGCACGCCGAAGCATTCGTCAGTACCATGCTACACCTGTAGCGCGCGACACGATGATGCAAATTATGACCTGCGGCATCAATGCCGCTAATGGTCAGAACAAACAGTCTTGGGAAGTACGTATCATCGACAATCCAACCACCCTGCAAAAGGTGCAAGACCTTATGGTAGTAGGCAACCCTGCTCTCTCTGCAGAGATGGTATGCGGTTGCATGCGTGGTGCACCAGTCATGACCTTCATCGCTCGTGATTTGGGCTATGACTTCTCAGCTTACGACTGTGGTCTGCTTGCAGGAAACATGATGTTAGCGGCACAATCTTTGGGCGTAGGTTCTATCTGCTTAGGTAGCCCTGTTCGCTTTATCAACGATGCTGAAAATAGCGCAGAGATACTGGCTATGCTGGGCTTCAGCGCGAATTACGAGCTCAGCCTCTGCATCGGATTTGGCTATGCCAATGAATCCCCTGCTGCTAAGCCACGCGACATCAACAAAGTACAATTTATTGACTAAGTTGCTGAACAAACGTAGATACGAAATAAGCACCATCTTTTTAAAGAGATGGTGCTTATTTTATGTAAACATCTAACAAATGACCATTAAATAGCTGCAAGTATATAAAAAAATGGTAGTATTATCCTACCCGACTCCTAAGTCCGTATTCTCCACTAATACTTCTATCTTATTCGAATCTTTTAAGTTTGGATATACTTCTTCTACGAACCATTTTGCTAAGGCATTATCTCGCTTGAGACTGGTAGAATTCTCACAGAATACGTTCACGCTCGCGTATTCAAAATACTGCTCCGCCAGCGCTATATCCTTCAATATACGCTCCTTACTATCGCCTTGCGTACAACACAATAAGCATACTCCTTGAAAATGTTTTGCTACATCCTGTGCTGTTACACTCGCTGCAATACCTTTGTTCCATCGCTCACGCAAACAGCTATCAAAGCTCTCTACCCCACAACGGAACTTCACCTCTACCTCATCAAACTGCTCCGCAAACTTCGCCAATTTATGCCGATACATATAGTGCGCCTCAAACCACAGCGTATGAATCTGCTTCTCTCGCACAACCTCCTTAATCATCTCGATAGTCTGTTCGTCTAACTCCATCGCCGAACCCGAGTTGATCACATCCAACACCCCATACATGCCTTGTACCTGTGCTAACACCCCTTTGTTCACAGTAAACGGATTATCACTCACATCTGCATGATAGTCACAGAAGGTACATTTCTTCCATCTGCACCCCGTTCCTTGCAGCAGCACAAACTCGCGAGGTAATATCGTATGTATGATAGCATATCGTTCCATAAGCCTCTCCTAAATCTTCCCCTAAAGGGAAGGACTTTATTTGCGAGGATATTCATCCTCCCTTCTCTTTAGAGAATAGGCGGTGGTATGCTTGTTTATCGCCTTAATCACTATATACGCCATTGGGGTACCTAGCACTGCCTCAATGAGCAATTTCGATGCATATTGAAAAGCAATCATCAGCAATAAATCGCGTGTGGATACAGTTCCTGCAAAGGCAATCAATACAAATGGTAGCGAATCAAACCAATACGCCACAGCCGAACTACCTATTGTTCGTACCCAAAGTCTTCTGCCCTTAGTCCACTTCTTGATCTTATCCATCAACCAGGCATTGCTGAGTTCGCCCAACAAGAATCCAGTCAACGAAGCTACTACAATTCGTGGTACATAACTAAACATCGTATTGTATGCTTCAGCTGTAGCATCCAAATAATCAGGCGAAGGCAACCACACACCTATCTGCGTGCAAAGCACCATCACGATATTGCAAAGCAATGTAGTGAAGATGACCTTACGAGCAGTCTTATATCCCCATATCTCCGTCAAGACATCACCCAACATGTAGGCGAAAGGGAAAGTGATGGTACCAGCATCAAAATAAAACAGATTCCACAACCCAATGACCTTGACAGCCATCACATTGCTCACCACATACAGCGTCACAAACAACGCCGTCACCACGATAAAAGAGGTATTATTGCTCGGCTCTAAGCCACGGTTTTTGAAAGGGTTTTCCGCCACCTTATTTTCCATATCGTTTACTTATATAAGAATCGTTTGATACTCTTTTTAGGTGTTTTCTCGAATGGTTCTTGCTTAACTTCTATGTCGTGTACGCGCGAGTAAGAAGGCAGCAAATCGTTGAGCTTCTTCAAATTCTCTTTCATCATGCGCTCAATCTCTGCAAGTGAGAATCCCTTAGTAGCCTCCTCATCTGGGAATACAAGACCGATGAGTTTGCCTTCACGCTCAACCACGATACTTTCAGCCACACCAGCTTGGTTGTTGAGTTTATCCTCAATCTCCTCTGGATAGATATTCTGTCCACTTGCGCCAAGGAACATGGACTTGATACGTCCACGAATAAAGATATTTTGCTTCTTATCCATGTAACCAAGATCTCCAGTACGCAACCAACCATCCTCGGTAAAAGATTGAGCGGTCGCCTCTTCGTTCTTATAATAACCAGCCATCACGTGCTCACCACGCACTTGAATTTCGCCCACGCCTGCCGAATTTGCATCCGCGATACGCGCCTCCATATACCCTTTCAATACTTGTCCGCAGGACTGACTACGAAACTCGGTCCATGGAGTGAAACTGATGAGCGGAGCAGTCTCGGTCATACCATAACCAATGGTCAATGGGAACTTGATTCGACGCAAGAATGCTTCCACCTCTGCGTTCAATGGCGCACCACCAATAATCACCTCCTTAAACTCGCCACCAAAAGCTTCCATCAATTTCTCACGAATCTTACCCAATACCACTTGATCTAACAATGGCACTTTCAATACCCAACTCACAGGAGTCTTACTAATCTGTGGCTGAATCATCTTCTTGTAGATCTTCTCCAAGATCAATGGCACACTCAATATCACGGTTGGCTTCACATCAGCAAATGCCTTCAACAAGATCTTTGCCGATGGTGTACGACCAATTAGATAAGTATGTCCACCCGCTGCCAAACATGCCAAGAAGTCAAACGCACATCCATACGCATGCGCCAATGGCAAGAACGCTACGTGGCGGCAACCTGGGAATACCAATCCCGTCTTAAATCCAAACAATATATTGCCCGCCAATGCATTCGCTGGAGTCATCACACCCTTACTAAAGCCCGTTGTGCCTGAGGTATAATTGATTGACGCCAACTCCGCATTGCTGCGCTCTGCATACTGGATATCCTCCTTGCTAAAGCCATTAGGATAGTGCTCTGCAAACAATTCCTCGATGGTCATCTTATCCACGGCTTGCTCCATAGGCAAACGACTGATGATCATATCCATATTATTGAGCGAGAGTACCGCCTTCAAATCAGGCACTTGCTCTGCATCAATATTCTCCCAAATCAAGTCTGTGATAAAGAGCAACTTACTCTCCGAGTGGTTCACAATATGAATCGCATCATTCGCCTTAAAGTCTTGCAATATAGGCACGATGATTGCACCATAGGTCACAGTTGCCAGGAAAGTGGTCACCCAGTTCGCATTATTCTTGCCCATCACAGCCACTTTGTCGCCTTGCTCAATGCCAGCTTGCTTAAATAGCAAATGCACCTTAGCGATATTCTCCGCCAATTGTGCATAGGTCAGGGTATTGCTCGTTCCATAATCGGTCACAGCTTCCAATGCCCAATTCTCACGAAACGACTTCTCGTAAATCTTTATCAGATTCTCTTCTGGTTTAGTTAGCATATTATTGTACAATTATTTTCGTTCATTATTTAATTCTCCATAGGCAATGGTATCTCCAATAGCCCTTCTTCCACTTGTGGAGCGGCTTGCCTCACCGAGATGATTGAATCCACCACATACTGGCTATTGCCGCGCCATGGCAAAGTGCCCAAGTAGCGCTTCCAATGCAACTTGATCTGACGACTAGAGTTGCTATCTATCTGCTCAGCCACATGCGCATCCACTACCGAAAACTTAAACTCATTCGACTGAATCGTAGCGCTCGTGTTGTGCGAGTTGTAACCCGTCTGGATCATCTTGCCTTCATACGTCTTGAAGATAAAACCCTCACGTTGGAAATAGTTGATATCCCCCTCGTTCGTGCCTTCGCTATATACAAAGAAGAACTTAAAATACACAAATACCGCCAAAGCGAGCAACAATACGCTCACGATGCCGGTCACTATTTTACCACCTGTATTCATATTCTTAGCTTTTAATATTAAACTTTCAACTATTTAGCCACAAAGAGCGTGCAAAGGTACAAAAAAAAATCGGATTATGCAAATCATTATGCATTTTATCCGATTTTTTAATAAATATTTAATTTATTACAGCACTTTACATCCCACCAATCGATCATACCGTCCGCCAAAAGGTGTATAGTAAACCCACACCGCATACGCATTCTCTGTCTGCCAATGCGAACCCTCCAGCGGCAAACTCGTTACCCCATTCTTACCCATCACATAATACATATAGTCGTATCCGCCTTGCTTCAAATACGCAAACAGATAATAGCATTTCTGCTCCGCATCATACGCCATCCTATTCAGCGCACTCAGCTGATTACCAAATGCTTCGCCACCCACAAACACATGCCCATCCATCACATACTCATCCACAGGCAGCACAAAATGCACCCACATATATTCCGCCTCGGTATCCACATAATCCGTCTTCTCGCAGTTGACTAACCATTGTCCATTGGCATCCCTTTCCGTTACATAGGGCAAGCCCTCACGACCCGCATTCCTGTTCTTGGTGCCGCGAACCTCATCTATATCCAGCAAAGCATGGTATTCGCCCTGAGCATACTGCACCCTATCCACATGGTAACCTGCATAATACGTTGAATACGCATCAAAATGTCGATACTCATTTCCGCCCTCAAAGATAAGCGATTTATGGTTCATATAGCGCAGTCTGTTGGGCTCCACAAAGGTCGGTTTCTCCAGTACCACCTGATTATCCAATCGGCCGTTCTGCTCCACCACCAGTTTCACATCTCCCGCATCGCGCACGTTCAGCGCCTTCGTCTGCACATCGATATCCAACTGTTGATACCTGCCATTGAGTTCGATATCCGTATTTGCTCTGATATTCGCCTCAATGCCCACCAGCGGCTCCACAACCCGCAGGCAGACCTCTGCCACTACCCTATCTTGATCACCATCCTCGTAAATCTGCACCACATAGTTGCCGCTCGCTTTCAGCTGCATATCTTCGTTAGGAAAGGCAAACGAATAGTGCGTATAGGCTTGTTGGGTATTCATAGAGTGCTCATAATCCACGATATCGGCGGTCGTGAAGCCGTCCACATATTCATAGCTGCTGATGTCACTCTCCGTCCAATCTCTGTTGCAATGCAGCACACGATAACTGTATTGATGCACATCATGGCTCATCTCATCGAAGCTAATCTCCAAAGTATTCTCCGCTTCACTGCCATCTATCACGCCGCTCTCTGGCAGTACCAGATACGGTCTATTGACTGTACCCGATGGCTCCAATGCTTCTATCATATACCGCATACGCAGCGTGCGTATGTCGCTGTCCATCACTTGTGTCCTATGCTGCGCATATCCTACCATGGACACCAAGAGTAACAATAATATCAATCTTCTTTTCATATATTCTACACCTATAACCAATAATCACCTCATTAGTATCTCCTTGCTTCGCAGAAATCTTATTAATCTTATTCTCCACGCTTATCCTACGCTTTCCTAGGTTCTCCGAAATAAATTGCCACTATTCCTTCCGCTCGTTCCGTGCTCAGTCATTGAATCTTATAAATGTGGCGGTACACATTTCAAAGACGAATCAGAGTCGGTTCAGTTAAGATTCAGCGGTCACATTTTGGATGTACCCAAAATGTGGAGCGGTGGTAATTGATTGCGGAGCACTTTGGGCGAGTGTTGCGAGCTTATAAGATTTATTAAGATTTCTCGCCGTAGGCGTAGGAGCTTCTTTCTCCTCGCCTATAACCTATAGCCTATCCCGCATCACCACAATCCAGTTCGTCGGATAATCGTGCCCTTTCGGGTGCAATATATGCACCTTGCCGTCCTCGTCCCTATAGAACGAATGATTCCACCCTGCACCCATATCCATGTACAACGCTTGCTCCACACCTACCTCCAATAGCGCTTGCAGATAGTCCTGATACGCCATCTCCTCGCGGTTGGCTATCACATAAAATCGCTCGCCCTTCTGACAAATCGATCGGAAATGCTCCACACGCTCCAGCGGCTGTATCTTATGCTCATAAATCGCTCCGTCTTTGATCACCCAATGCTGCGTAAATGCCATTCCACCCTGCTCTACTGCTTGCTGCAGCGCCTCATCGTTTGGCAAAGCGCATATTTTCTTTGGTAACATATTGCCATTCAAATCCTTACCTTCCCATACGAATAGCGCGTATCGTTCTGCGAATGGTATACCGTCTTTATCTTCAGCATATCCTTCGTACAGCTCTCCGCCCGAGATATGCGGTCCAAGGATATTGCTATGTTCAAAGTGTTCAAGGCATTTGCCGGTGAAGGCAGCTGCTGCGCAAAGTAGGACATTTTCTTGTGTTGTGTCGGGCATTTGTCCGCAGGCCAAGTCCATTGGGCAGTCGGTAATGTCGTAGATGGTGAGTAGTTCGGTGCTATCTACGTGCATGGGGTATGAGGGTTGATTGGTCATGGTGGTATGATCGTTGTTGCATGCTCGTCCAATGGCGGCTATGATGGCTGCCATAGCGATGCATGCCAGTGTCCGAATAAGTGTCTTTTTCATAGATGCTTTCTCTCCTACAATTGCAGTTGATTATTTCTCTCCCAAAATTAGAATTTATTATAAAAAATACTCAAAATTATTAGAAACGGCTAATTGTGCTCCTTGCCTTTAAACTTTAAACTTTAAACCCTAAACAGTAGGCACAAAGTGCCGTATTTTTGTTTAATTCGTTTCATTCGCCGTCAATAAATAATTTGGTTTAATCGTCTTATTTCGCATGCGCTCAAACGATTTCTCCTATAATTTTTGTTTATATTATTCCACTTCCGCCGACAAAATTACAAAAATTTACCCAAATACGCAAAAATATTTGCATATTTCCGAAAAAAGCAGTACTTTTGCACCCGAATTCAGCAATGTCCGCTGACTCGCTGCCATTGTGGCTCAGTTGGTAGAGCAACGCATTCGTAATGCGTGGGTCGCCGGTTCGAGTCCGGCCAGTGGCTCAAAAAGAAGGAAGAGGGTTCTGCCCTCTTCTTCTTTTTTTTGTGCCATCTGTCCCTTGGACTTCGAACCGTTAAAGGGTCCCCTAAACGCTCGTGGCGTTTTGGGGAAGAGCGAAGGTTAGTTGCAGCGAACCCACTTGCATAGCAAGTCAATAAGCCAAACTAACCAGAGCGGCAGAGTCCGGCCAGTGGCTCAAAATAAGAAGGAGAGGGGTAATCCTCTCCTTCTTATTTTGATTTTGCCACCTATTTTTTGAGCCTAAGCCTACTTCCCCACGAACGCCCTCTCCAAGCTCTGAGAGATATTGATCATATAGTCGCCCATGTGCTCGAGCTCGTTGATGATATCGATGTAATATACACTCGTTTGGTAGTTCTTTTGGTTATCCTCAAGCGCCTCTATCTCTGCCTCGCGTAACTCGTTACGCAGTACATTAATCTGCTCTTCGGCATCATACGCGTTCTTGATAGTCGTCAATCTACCTTCGTGCGCTGCTGTTAAGTTGGCAATCATCACCTCGTAGGCGGTATCCACTTTTGCCAGCATCAGATTGATCTTCTCTACTGTTGCCTCATCAAAAGTCTTCTTATGCTCGTTGCGACGGCTGAGCATACGGCTGATAGCCTCGCCCGAATCGCCCAGGGACTCCAACTCGCCGATAATCTTATACATCGCTTTGATCTTCATGCTCGTTGCCTCGCTAATATCGCCAGCGGACACGCCATTAAGGAAGGCAGCAATCTCGTACTCAATGCGGTCGCTAATCTCCTCGTACTTCACCAGTTTCTCACGCAGCTCGTCAAAGTGCTTTGCGTCTGCGGAGATCGCCTGTTTGGCGTATCCCAACCCATTACGAGAGATTTGTGCAAAGTGAATAATCTCATCAAACGCTTGCTCCGCAGCCAACTCTGGCGTAGCCAATGGACCCGCAGAGATATACTTGAGGCGGAATGGCTCTTTGTCTTGGTTCTTAGGTTTGATTATCCACACTACGGCCTTCTCAATCAGTTTGATAAACCAAATGAGTATCAGCGTATTGATGGTATTAAACAGCGTGTGCAACATACTAAGTCCGTACAAAGCCGCGGTGCTGGTGTCTGCACTACCCTCCACTACTGCAAATCCCTCTGCTGCAGGGTTTGGCAAACCAAACAGCTCAATAATCTTACCCACGAGAGCGGTAAATGGCTGGAACAATATCAGCGCCCAAATCACACCAAATACATTGAAGATCGTGTGTGACATCGCCGCGCGTTTCGCTTGTGTATTACCCACAGATGCCGCGATATTCGCTGTGATGGTCGTACCGATATTCTCGCCCAACACCATCGCGCAAGCCATGTGGAAAGGAATCCAACCCATGCTGAGCATAATCAGCGTGATGGCCATCGTCGCAGAAGACGATTGCAGCACCAATGTCAATACGGTACCGAACGCCAAGAACAGCAATACCGAACCGAAGCCATGGCTTGCCCAAGTGGTCACAAACTCCAGCACTTGTGGGGTCTCACGCAAGTCAGGCACCGAGTTCTTCATAAACGACAGACCCAAGAACAAGAGCGAGAAACCCACGATCAGCTCGCCGATATTCTGGCGTTGGTTCTTCTTCGAGTTCGAGAAAAGGAAACCGAAGAGCATCATAGGCACCGCCAAGAGCGAGATGTCGGCTTTGAATCCCAACCATGCTACGAGCCATGCGGTAACGGTCGTACCGATGTTCGCACCCATGATCACGCTGATAGCTTGTGCCAAGGTCAGCAGACCTGCATTCACGAAGCTCACCACCATGACGGTTGTAGCGGATGATGATTGAATAACGGTTGTCACGCCAAGACCGGTTAGTACGCCTTTAGCAGGGTTGGAGGTCATAGCAGACAGGAAACTACGCAGTTTATCGCCTGCGGCTTTTTGAAGTCCAGAGGACATAAGATTCATTCCGTAGAGGAACATTCCGAGCGCTCCAAGGAGCGTAAAGATTTGTAAAATTCCCATAAATTATCTTTTGTTTTGTACTATAATCATTTTTTGGTTATCTACTTATTGACTTCCTTTATACATCCACATTCACTTAAGATTCAGCGGACGAGCGAAAGCGAGTGCTAGCGGTTGCAATTTATTACGGAGTACCTTGTAGTGGGAGGTGTTCTACGTAATAAGATTTTATAAGATTTCTCGAGCCCTTTGGGCGAGAAGGAGTTATATATTCTAACACCATTCTTTCAAATCCGGTGCAAAAGTACTGCTATATTATTATATAGGTGTGAAGAAAATATTAAGAAATTATTAAATCGCATTTTTGTCGCCTCACATTTTTTGTCAATTGATTCAGAATCTCATTCGGGTACTTTTGCAAAAAAGTACATCTATTAATATTCCACCCCTTTGTACCTTATATATATACTCCGTATAAAAGACCAAGGAGAAACCAAAGAAGAACCAAGGAACGACCAAAGAACTCCAAAACTCAAAAAAGTACTTTTATTAAGATTGCCGTCTCTTTTACTTCTCTTATACCTTGCCTCATCCCACCGAGCGACGACCGAGAGAACACCGAGAGAAGAGCGCATCAACTCCTCGCACACAAAAAGTGACTAAACCTGAAAAAGGTTGACTCGATTACTGATATATAATCTTAAAAAACGTACTTTTTTGACTCGTTTCCTGAAAAGGTTGACTGGAGTCCTAAAAAGGTTGACTCTTTGAAAGAGGATGCAAAGATACTACATTCTTTTGACATATGCAAATTTGCCATTAAACCTATTCCTTTAACTTTTGAAAATTATCTGTTATATTTGGTACACCTGCGCAGGTGTACGCATCCCAAGATTAAAGTGTGGACGCAATGTATTATAGGTATGTACTGCATGATCCACTAATGGTATAGCTTCTTGTAAATTCCTCGGTGTTGGCAATGGATCAAGAAACTCATTCTTAATAATACCATTTACTCGCTCTGCCATGCCATTTTCTGTAGGATCGCTATCCTCAGTCATACTGATACGTATGTGATGAGATTTTAGTTTAAGTACATAGTCATTACAACAGTATTGTAATCCTCTATCAGAGTGATGGATGGTGCCACACAAATTGCCGCTGCCCGCATGTATGATGGCCTTCTCTAATGCCTCTAGTGTGTATTTTGCTTCCAACGTAGGAGAAAGGACATATCCTAGAATCATGCGCGAGAAAGCATCTGTTACAAGATGCAAATAACAGAATCTTTCATCCATCGTGTAGATATAGGTTATGTCGCTCACCCACAGTTGATTAATACACACTACGGTCAGTTCTTTTACAAGATTAGGATACTTAAAATACACATGGTTAGAGT
Source organism: uncultured Bacteroidales bacterium (assembly GCA_937901225.1). GTDB lineage: Bacteria > Bacteroidota > Bacteroidia > Bacteroidales > Paludibacteraceae > Colicola. The sequence goes on from CALCGX010000021.1 coordinate 17,513, forward strand.
TGGTTGTATGACGTGGTTTACGCGGAGGGATAATGAGTTTGTGCTGCCGTAGCAAGCGTAGGAACTTATCTCTTCCTATGCCCAATGTATCACCAAACACAGAGCGTGTTAGCCAATAGAGTTTGAGACCGCCTATAATAGGCATTTCTGCACGATAATCGTGCACAATGGATAGGATTGTTTGCTCTATCTCTTCTTCACTGAATGACTTACGCTTGTGCTTGTAATAAGCCTGCTTAGATTTGCCAAACAGCCCGCAGAGTGTTTCCATCGTTTCGGACGGATACTCTACGGACAGGCGTTCTACTGTTTGGCTCCACCTTTTTTTAACAGGTCAATGCCGTCTTCTTGTTTGATAATTTCAAGAAGACGCTCATAGCCTGTAACGCGGAGTTTCTGGTACTCCACTTCGCGACGGAGACGCTCGTTCTCCACACGCAGGTTCTCTAGAGCTTGGTCTTTTGCATCCATGTGTTTCGAGTTTGAGTGCAAAGATACACTTTTTTCTTGACTCTTGCAAGAAGTAAGCCATGTATTGAGCGTGCGTTGGGGAATTTTCCACTTGGTATAACACTCAACTTGACTCATACCTGACTGAAAATAATCATCCAAAACTTGTTGCTTGAATGATGCAGAATAACGATTTAGAGTTCGCTTCATAAAACTTGAATCTTAATAATTGATACTTTTTGTTCATTTTATGAGTAAACCTATTTCAGTATAAGACAGTCTTCAAAATACCATTCACACGCTCTGCTAAACCATTGTCCGTCGGATTACTATCCTCTGTCATACTGATGCGGATATGATGCTCTTTCAACGAGAGCACATAGGCGTCACTAGCATATTGTACCCCTCTGTCAGAATGGTGTGTTGTGCCGCATAAATTACCACCTCCTGCACGGTCTATAGCTTGCTGTAATGCCTGTTGGGAGTAGATCGTCTCTAAGGTGGGAGAAACAATGGCACCTAAAATGGCACGAGAGTAATAATCCGTTACCATATGCAAATAACAGAAACCATCATCAATGGTATAGATATAGGTGATGTCGCTTACCCACACTTGATTGACATACAGCACATTAACACCTTTTACGCAATTAGGATACTTCATGTAAATATGATTAGAATTAGTTGTATGCCTTGGCTTGCGAGGAGGGATAATGAGGTGGTGACGATGTAAGAAACTTAAGAAACGATCACGCCCAAAAGGCAATGTATTACCCATAATGCTTTGGGCAATGACATACAGTTTTAATCCGCCTATCAACGGCATAAGACTGCGGTAATAATGCACAATCTCTAATACCTCACTTTCTGCGGCTTTCTCGCTTATTGGACGACGCTTGTGTTTGTAATATGCCTGAGGAGATTTGCCAAACAGTTGGCACAGAGTGAGGATAGTTTGTTCTCGACACTCTGTGCTCAGGCTGTCTACTGTTTGGCACCATCTTTTTTTAATACATCGATGCCATCTTCTTCCTTGACAATCTCAATTAAACGCTCATAAGCGCGAACGCGCAAACGCTCAAATTCAAGATTGCGACGAAGCTTCTCATTTTCTGCACGGAGTTGCTCCAGCATTTCTGATTTTGCATCCATACTCAGTGATTTAGAGTGCAAAGGTACATTTTTTTCTGCACTTTTGCAAGAGGATACCCAATTCCAAAGGGTTTTATACTCTAAACCATGTTGAATCGCAAATTGACGACAGTTAATCCCTGATTGAAAATATAATTCAAGAATGGATTGCTTTTCTGACAAAGAATAACTCTTGCGTTGAAGAGTTGTGGGGAATTTTTCCTGTTTACACATAATACTTAATCTTAATTTTTGACACATTTTTATTGTTGTATGTGTAAACCTTTTTCAGGACGGGACAAAGCAATAGCCAAACGGCGGATTAAAATTTCGCCAAATACAAGATTGATTTCCAGCCAAATGGCGGATTAAAATTGCGCCAAAGGAAAAGATTGCTACAAACAATCCTCTCTAATCACCCCTTCCACCAACTTCTCCAAATCCTGCTGATAATCTTCTTTCCAGGCGCTGCGGATGGTGAGGATAGGAGAGATAATATCGATATTCTTCATCTGCTCCAACATGCTGCATATCGTTTTGCCTGCCGTGGGTGCCCAAGTGCCGTTCTCTACTATGCCTACCCTGCGCGACTGGTAGCCCTTGATGCCTAACTTATACAAAAACGCATGCATGGGCGGAAAGACACCGCCGTCATAACTCGCAGCACATAACAGCATCTTGCCAAACCGAAAGGCCTGGCTCACCGCCTCCGATATATCCGAACGGCACAGGTCTATCTCCTTGACCTCCACGCCCTTATTGCGCAATTGTTCGGCGAAACAATGCGCTACCGCTGCCGTATTGCCATAGATTGAAGCATGTGCCACCAACACACCATCCGTCTCTACCTCGTATTTACTCCAGATGTTATACAAACTCAATGCCTCTGCAACCTCATTGCCCTCCAATACACAGCCATGCAAGGGGGCTATGCGCTGAATATCAAAGGCTTGTATCTTCGCCAAAGCCACAGCCACTTGTGCGCCATACTTGCCGCAGATATTGATATAATACCTCCGTGCTTCATCTATCCAATGTGCCGAAAACGACGAATATACACCAAACGAGCCAAACGCATCGGCAGAGAAGAGTGTCTTCTCTTCGGGCAGATAGGTCATCAGCACATCGGGCCAATGCACCATGGGCGCGCTAATGAAGTGCAAGGTCAGTCCGCCTAAGTCCAAACAATCGCCATGCTTAACCATGAGGGTATGAGCAGGCTGATAGCCAAACTGCTCCAAGAACTGTAGCGCCGCGCGACTGGCAACAATAGTGGCATGGGGATATTTCTCCAAGAACGCCCCTATCGAACCGCTATGATCGGGTTCGGTGTGCTGAATAATCAGAAAATCGGGCGTGCGATGGAACTGCTCAATCTTCTGAAGCCACTCAGCTGTCTTGCGTTTGTCCACGCTATCCATCACAGCAACACGCTCACCCAGAAGGAGATAACTATTGTAGCACATGCCATTAGGCAGCGGGTACTGACTCTCAAAAAGGTCTAAGGTCGCATCATCGCAACCAATATAATGAATCTTATTGCTCAGCATATCCTTGTTCTATACAACTATCTACCCTGCAATCAAATACCAAGTATAAAGCACAAAGCAGAGAAGCATCACGGCGCCACCTACTC
>CALCGX010000022.1 GCA_937901225.1 uncultured Bacteroidales bacterium
GAAGTGCCGTCTTGTTCCGACTCCGGTCGGCATGGCAGCTGAGGCTCTGGGAATCAAGGCGGATAAAGTTCCCTCGGTCAATGCGCCGGAATATCTGCAATAATGCAAACTTGTGAACTTGGTTTAAAATCACTTGCCGGAGTACCTGGAGCCTACTTAAATGACAAAGGAAACTGGAGCTTTGTAAGTAAAAGCGGACTTGTTTTCCCTGTATATGACGAAGATGGCTTTATCTATATCAAAGGTCGTTGCAAGACGATGTTGTTGGGCCCTAGTGGACAGAATATCTACCCAGAGGAGATTGAGGCGAAGATCAACAATATGCCATACGTATTGGAGTCGTTGGTGCTGCAGAAAGAGGATACCCGATTGGTGGCATTGGTTTGCCCTGATTTCGAAGCTGTGGATGCAGACAAACTCACTCAAGAGCAGCTGGAGGCCATTATGGACGAGAATCGCAAGTTGGTGAATGCGGAGTTGGCTGCATATGAGCAGATTAGCATCGTGAAGCTCTATACGCACGAGTTTGAGAAGACACCTAAGAAGAGTATTAAGCGCTTTCTTTACGAGGCGTAGTAAGCCTACCCCCAACCCCTCCCTATAGGGAAGGGAGTTGCGTAGGACTAAAAAAAAGTCCTTCCCTTTAGGGGAGGATTTAGGAGAGGCTGATAGGATATGAATTTGTGTATTGATCAGGGAAATTCGAGGACGAAGGTGGCGCTGTTTAAGGACGGCGTGATCGTGAAGAACCTGCTGTACCGCTCGTTTACGAGTGTGGATGTGGAGCGGTTGTTCTCGTTGTATCCGATTACGCAGAGCATCGTATCGTCGGTGGCGAACATGGAGCCTGCTGTGATCAATGCGCTCAATCGATTGTCGAAGAAGTTCGTGCTGTTTGACCACTTGACACCATTGCCCATCAAGAACTGCTATCAGACGCCAGAGACGCTGGGACACGATCGCATAGCAGCTGCCGTAGGGGCGGCACATTTGTGCCCCGGGCAGAACCTGCTGATAGTGGATGCTGGTTCGGCGGTGACCTATGACTTTGTGTCGGCTGAGCAAGGGTATTTGGGTGGTAATATCGCCCCGGGTATCAAGATGCGCTTGACGGCATTGAACCAGATGACCAAGCGACTGCCGAAGGTGGAAGTGGAGCCAGATGCGTTGACGCCCTTGTTTGGCAAGAACACCAAAGAGGCCATGGCAGCAGGTGTGGTGCGTGGACTGGTGTTTGAGGTAAAAGGCTATATGCGCCAATTGAAGGAGCAGAAGATAGCGTTTAAGACCTATGTGACGGGCGGCCATGCACCTTATATATTAAATGCGATGAAGCAGAAAGAGGTGGTGGGCGAACCACACTTGGTGTTGATAGGACTGAATAGGATTTTGGAGTTTAGAGGTTAAAGGTTAGAGTTTAGAGGTTAAAGGCGTGGATAAAAAAATAGATTATGAATTATAAAAGATATATAGTAATAGCAGTAGCAACAATGATGGTTGTGGGCGCGTGGGCGCAGAATGCGACATCCTCACCATCTTCGAGATTTGGATATGGAGAGTTGAATGACAATCTGCCAGGTGCTTATCGTGCGATGGGTGGAGTAGGTACGGGTATGCGTTCGAACAAAGCAATAAACCCTTCTCAGCCTGCTTCGTATACAGGTGGCGATTCATTGACGTTTATGTTTGATATAGCAGGTTCGTTCTTGTACACGAACTATGGCGATATGAATGGTCAGCGCAATCGCTTGAATGGCAACTTGGAGTATATCACGATGCAGTTTCCATTGTGGAAAAGGTATGTAGCTATGTCGGTAGGTGTGACACCGTATTCGGCTGTGGGATATAATTTTGCGTTGTCCGATTCTACTACCTCTGGGCATCAATTTACCAAGACATATAGTGGAGAAGGTGGTTTTACGCAAGTGTATGGCGGTTTGAGTGTGAATATCTGCGATTGGGTAGCATTGGGTGCAAATGTGTACTATATGTTCGGCGAGACGACTCAAAAGCGTGCATTGACCTTTGCGGATGCCAATTTGAAGTCGGTGGAGCAAGGTGATTACTTGCATGTGAATAGTTTGCGTTTGCGATATGGTATGCAGTTGTTCCATACCTTTGGCAAACATGCGGTGGTATTGGGTGGAATGTTTGAGAACAAGCAGCGTTTTTCTCGTTGCGAGTATCAGCAGATAGAGACCAACTCCGCAGATACTGTAACAACGATGGATGCGGGTTTTGAGATGCCGATGGTATATGGTGCGGGTTTGAGTTATTGCTATGCTGACCGCATTACGTTGGCATTGGATTATCAATGTCAAGATTGGGCTAATGTGTTGTATTTCAATGATAATGATGCATTGGCTACACGTCATCGTTGGGCGTTAGGTGCAGAATATAGACATGATCCTATGGGTAGAAGATTCTTGGATAGAATGAGTTGGCGTGTAGGAGCAAGTTATGCAACCTCCTATACAACTCAGTTTGAGCAGCCACATTTGTCTGTGACGATGGGTTTTGGTTTTCCATTGCGTACGATAGGTACGGTGGTGAATACCACGTTTGAATATGGTCGAAGAGGATTTGCTGCAGGTCAGATGAACGAAAACTACGTGCGTTTTGTGGTGAATGCTGCGATTGCGGAGCATTGGTTCTTCAAGCGCAAGTTATAAACTATGAGTGATAAATTATAAACATAAAATATAAAAACAAACATGAAAAAAGTATTATTGATTGCTTTGTGCTTCGCTATCCCAATGGCAGGCTTTGCACAAAAGAAGAAAAAGAAAGGTGCTGAACCAGAGGTGGTAGCACCTGTAGTAGAAACCTTGTCAGACGAGGAGTGCATGGTGAATCTTTCGCTGTTTCACGAGTCTGTAAAAAACAAACAGTACGATGAGGCTTATGGTTTCTGGTTGCCAGTCTATCAAGCTCGTCCTGACCTCAACAAGGCTATCTATACCGATGGTGATGAGATCTTGGAGTATCGTTATGCTCAAGCAACGGATGATAATGTGCGCAAGGCGTTGCGTGATTCCATCTTGAAGTTGCACGATGATCGTATCAAGTATTTTGATGAAGCACGTTACCCAGATGAGTACGTATTGGGTTTGAAGGCAATGGATTATTTGACTTTGTTCCCAGAAGATGAGTTGGCATTGCCTGCTTATGATTGGTTGAAGGAGTCAGTAACCGCATTGGGCGTAAAGGCACAAATTACAGTGCTTCGTAAGTTCGTAGAGGTAAGTTACAATCTCTATAAATCCAATACCGACCAATATGGTGACCAATTCTTGGCCGATTACCAGTTGGCTTCTAGCACATTGGAGCAGATTGCAGCTGCAGGTGGTAAGAATGCAGAGCACGCAACTAGTCAGAAGGCATATGTAGATCGTCTCTATGCTGCTTCTGGTGCTGCTGATTGTGGTCAGATGGATCAGATGTATGCTAGTGTGGTAGCAGAGAGCGCCAATGATTTAGAGAAGTTGGGTTCGATTATGAAACTCTATCGTCGTCTTGGTTGTACCGAGAGCGAGGTTTATTTTGCTGCTGCTGAGCACTCACACAAGTTGCAACCTACTGCAGAGTCTGCTGCTGGTTGTGCACAAATGTGCATCAAGAAGGGAGATTTGGAAGGCGCTGTAGAGTACTACAAGCAAGCATTGTCTATGGTTACTGTAGATGAGGATAAGGCAGATTATCTCTATCGCTTGGCCAATGTGTATGTATCTTTGAAGAACTATCAACAAGGTGTTGCCTATGCGCAACAAGCTTTGGATATCGAGCCAGAGGATGGTCGTTGCTATTTGTTGATGGGTATCTGCTATGCGAGTGCTAAGGTGTCTGACGATCCAATCTTGGCTCGCTCTGTATTCTGGGTAGCATGCGATATGTTTGCTAAGGCAAAACAAGTGGATGCATCTTGCTCAAGCGATGCTAACAAATTGATTGCTACTTATCGTCAATACTTCCCAAGCAAAGAGGATGTGTTCTTCCACCGCGATTTGAACGAAGGTTCACCTTATCGCGTAGGTGGTTGGGTAAATAGAACCACTACTTGCCGTTCGAAGGCTGAGTAATATGAAAGCGCGTTTGGCGCTTGATACTAAGAAGCATTGAAACAATTACAATTATTACAACAACTAACAACCAAGAGAATCATGTTGATGGTTCTCTTGGTGTTGGTTATGGTAGGTTGTCGCCGTCGTGATGTGCGTTTGCGCGCAGATGCCGTCACGGATCGAGCCGCTATGGCAGTATTAGAGGCGAGCGATGTGACTACGATTATTTCCGATTCGGGAGTGGTACGCTATCGCATCAAAGCTCAAACATGGAAAGTGTATGATAAAGCCGACACCCCCTATTGGGAGTTCCCTGATGGTATCTATCTAGAGAAATTCAACACGGAGTTGGAGCCAGATGCTAGCATTGAGTCGGATTACGCTTTCTACAACGAACCAGCACAACGTTGGACATTGCGTGGTAATGTCAAGGCCATGAACCTTGAGGGGGAACAATTTGAAACCCCATTGCTGTTTTGGGATCAGAAATCGGAGTCGATTTATTCTGATTCGTCGATTGTGATCACTCGCGAAGCTTCGATTATTCAGGGAGTAGGATTTAGATCCAATCAAGAGATGACGAAATATACGATTCTCCGCCCAACAGGCATCTTCCCAATCAATGAATAGTTAAACAGGTGAATAACATATGAAATATAGACATACAATCATTGTGCCTTATCAAGATGTAGATGCTTCGCGTCGTCTGCGTCTGTATTCGATGGAAAATTACTTGCTCAATATAGCAGGTAAAGTGGCAGACGAGATGGGGATTGGTATTCCCGCGTTGTTGCCCATGAATTATACATGGATCATCACGCATTTGAATATGGAGATGCTCTATTTGCCCAAACATGGTGAGGAGATGGTTGTTGAGACATGGATTGAGCGCAATGCACATATGTTGTCGGTGCGTGATTTTCGTATTTACCAACCGCAAGCAGATGGTACAGAGCGACTAATAGGCTGCGCGAAGACTGTTTGGGCAGTATTGGATTTGACCTCGCGCGAGATCGTGAATATCTTTGATCATGAAATCTTCAAAGACTCGGTAGATGGCGAAGCACTCAATATGGCTCGTGCACCACGCCTTCGCCCGATTCAGCTGGATGATATAGAAGATGAGGGTGGAGTAGCAGGCGAGGTATTGCATGAGATTCAGTACTCAGATGTGGATTACAACTGTCATTGCAATTCGTGTAAATACCTAGAATGGATGGTGAATGCTGTGCAAGCATTTGATAATCAAAAGCCATTTAGATTAGATATCAATTACGTTAAAGAATTGTATCAAGGCGATGTGATGTATACGCGATTTTTGAAAACTGAAAACGCAGTACGCTATCAGCAAGTGGACGAAAATGGTGCAACCTGCTGTAGTGCTATGATTACACAAATAGAAAACGTAAGTTGTTGATAACTTTTGCAAAACGGAAAACTTTTGCTGTTGATAAAAAATGCAAGTTGCTAATAGATAGTGACTTGCATTTTTGTTTTGGACAACTTTGTATGCTTGTTGAAAACTTTTTTGTTCGAAAAATTTGCATAAATAAAATATTTATACTAATTTTGCAGTCGATTTTCGCCCTTGTATGTAAGGGTTTGTGGATTTAAAAAATGTAACTAATTATATATCATGGAGAAAAAGGTTTATACACAAAAAGAAGCAGAACAAGCGTCGGTGAGTTATTTTGGTGGCGACGAGTTGGCTGCACGCGTATGGAGTACCAAGTATGCGTTGAAGGACTCATTTGGTAATCTCTACGAATTGACTCCAGACGATATGCACCATCGTTTGGCAAGTGAGATCGCGCGTATTGAAAACAAGTATGCCAACCCAATGTCGGAGGCAGAGTTGTTTGAGTTGTTGCGCGACTTTAAGTATATCGTGCCTGCGGGTAGTCCAATGACAGGTATTGGTAATGATTTTCAGGTAGCAAGTTTGAGCAACTGCTTTGTGATTGGTCAAGATGGTAGCGCTGATAGTTATGGTGCGATTATCCAAATTGATGAGGAGCAAGTGCAATTGATGAAGCGTCGTGGTGGAGTGGGTCATGACTTAAGTCATATCCGTCCTCATGGTAGCCCTGTGAAGAATAGTGCGTTGACCTCTACTGGTTTGGTGCCATTCATGGAGCGTTATAGCAACTCTACTCGCGAGGTGGCTCAAGATGGTCGCCGTGGTGCGTTGATGTTGAGTGTGAGCGTGAAGCACCCTGATAGTGAGGCGTTTATCGATGCTAAGATGGAGTCGGGTAAGGTGACTGGTGCCAATGTGTCAGTAAAGATGCACGACGATTTCATGGAGGCTGCAATCAATAACCTGCCATATGTGCAACAATATCCAATCGATGCGGAGAATCCTACCTATACCAAGGAAGTAGATGCTGCCAAATTGTGGAAGAAGGTGATTCACAATGCATGGAAGTCTGCTGAGCCAGGTGTGCTGTTCTGGGATACAATCACCAAAGAGAGTGTGCCAGATTGTTATGCCGATCTTGGTTATAAGACCGTAAGTACCAACCCTTGTGGTGAGATTCCATTGTGTCCATATGATAGTTGCCGTCTCTTGGCAATCAACCTCTATAGCTATGTGAAGAACCCATTTACAGCTGAGGCAGCGTTTGATTTTGAACTCTTCAAGAAGCACGTGGCGGTGGCTCAACGCATGATGGATGATATCATCGATCTTGAGGTTGAGAAGATTGAGAAGATCTTGGCTAAGGTAAGTTCTGACCCAGAGGCTGAGAGCATCAAACGTACCGAACGTGAATTGTGGGAGAAGATCTTGGCGAAGACTACGCAAGGTCGTCGTACTGGTGTAGGTACTACCGCTGAGGGTGATATGCTCGCTGCTATGGGCTTGCGCTATGGTACACCAGAGGCAACTGCCTTCTCGGTAGAGGTACACAAGACCTTGGCACTAGCAGCATACCGCAGTAGCGTGATGATGGCTAAGGAGCGTGGTGCATTCAAGGTGTATGATGCTAAGCGCGAGGAGAATAATCCATATATCCAACGCATCAAAGAGGCAGATCCTGAATTATATGCCTTGATGGTAGCGCACGGTCGTCGTAATATTGCTTGCTTGACGATCGCACCTACGGGTACAACCAGTATCATGACCCAAACTACCTCTGGTATTGAGCCAGTGTTCCAACCAGTATATCGTCGTCGCCGCAAGGTGAACCCTAACGATAAGAACGTACACGTAGATCTCGTGGATGAGGTAGGAGATAGCTTTGAGGAGTATGTAGTATTCCACCACAAGTTCATCACATGGATGCAAGCTAATGGTTATGAGTACGATCCTGCTCATCGCTATACGCCTGCCGAGATTGATGAGTTGGTACAAAAGTCGCCATACTACAAGGCTACTGCCAACGATGTGGATTGGATGGAGAAAGTGCAAATGCAAGGTGCTATCCAAAAGTGGGTGGATCACTCCATCTCTGTGACTATCAACTTGCCTAACGATGTGAGCGAAGAGCTCGTAGGTAAACTCTACGAAGAGGCTTGGCGTTGTGGTTGCAAGGGTTGTACGGTATATCGCGATGGTTCACGTACTGGTGTACTTGAGGGTATCAAGGAGAAGAAGAAAGAGGACAAGAAAGACGAGAAGAACTGCGTTTGCTTTGATAATAAGGTACGCGTGCGTCCTGCGGAGTTGGAGTGCGATGTGGTTCGCTTCCAAAACAACAAAGATAAATGGATTGCTTTCGTAGGTTTGAAAGACGGTGTGCCTTACGAGATCTTTACTGGTCTTGCTGACGATGAAGAGGGTATTCTATTGCCTAAGTCTGTGACCAAAGGTAAGATTATCCGCGTGGTACAAGAGGATGGTACCAAACGTTATGACTTCCAATTTGTCAACTCTCGTGGCTTCAAGACCACGATGGAGGGCTTGAGCTACAAGTTCGACAAAGAGTTCTGGAACTATGCGAAACTCATCTCTGGTGTCTTGCGCTATGGTATGCCTATTGACCAGGTTATCAAGATGATTAGCACCCTCCAAATGGATTCCGAGTCCATCAACTCTTGGAAGGTAGGTGTGGAGCGTGCGCTCAAGAAGTATATCCAAGATGGTACTGTGGTACAAGGACAAAGTTGTCCTAACTGCGGCAACGCCTTGATCTTCGAAGAGGGTTGTATGCACTGCCGCGAGTGCGGATATAGCCGTTGCGGAGGATAAGGAGTTCGCTTAAATATACTAAATAGCGTATGCCAAATGGCATGCGCTATTTTTATATAGACCTTTTATTATGCTTTCAATCGTATACCTTTGCTATACCCTTGCTATACCATGATGAGGGATTAATTATACCGATAACCAATTATCTCCTATAGGCGAAAGGACAAAAAAATAAGGTGCCCTCTCGGACCCCTTATTTATATATTCACT
>CALCGX010000023.1 GCA_937901225.1 uncultured Bacteroidales bacterium
CGCAGACAAGATGGAGTTGAAGGTTGGAGCAGGAGAAACCACAGTTTCTAATTTGGATGTGAAAGACTTGGATTTAGAGGTTGGCATGGGAGAAGCTAACCTTGCTTTGTGTGGATCACAGACCTACTATAATTATGATGTAGAATGTGGTATGGGAGATGTAAAAGTGGGGCAACATGGTTTTGGTGGATTAGGTGTAGAGGTGCAACGTCCTGAATTGCCAGTCGTACCTCGCTGGTCAAGCATCGAACGACTTAACAAAGAAAAAGACCTTATCGGCATTTTCCTCTCGGCACACCCATTGGATGAATGGGAATTTGAAGTGCGCGAGTTGTGCAATATCACAGCAGAAGAGATGCATCAGTTTGATGCATGGAGTTCGCCAACTGCGCGCAATGCTGCCACATCGCAAGACAACGATAGTGAGGAAGAAGATGAAGAAAAAGAGAAACTCACTCCTAATCAGTGGATTGAGAAGCGTGCTGGACAACCATTGCATATGGGCGGTATTATCGTGGCAGCAGAAGATCGTATGTCGCAAAAGGGTAACCCATGGGGTAAATATACGATTGAGGACTATACTGGCAGCTATCAGTTTAGCGCATTTGGCGAGACTTACCAACGTTTCGCTGCATTGCTCAAACCCAATGTATATGTCTATTTATCTGGCGTGATGCAACAACGAGGTGCACATATGAAGTGGTTTAAGCCCAAACCTGTAGAAGAAGCTGAGTATGAGTTTGCATTGCAACAAGTACAACTGATACAAGAGGCGCAAAAGGATTTGCAAAGCGTTACCTTGCAAATACCAATTGAGAATGTACAACCAGACTTGATTGATAGTTTGTCGGACATGACCCAACAACATGCAGGTGCAACTCCGTTGCGTGTGCAGATATTCGACACCATCAAACAAAATGTGATAACATTCAATGCAAGCCCAATCCGTATGAATCAAGCGTTCTTTCATTGGTTGAAAGAACTGCAAGCGGATGAGGTACTGCAATACAAGGTGAATTAGGAGAGTAAAAAACTCTTTGATTTAGAATCTGCTGAAACTATCTAAATACGACAAATTCCCACTTAAGAGTGAACTTTTGTTTGTTTTGTTTGTATATGTGCGTATTTTTTTGTACCTTTGCGCGTTTTTTGTGTTTCAACAAATTCGAAAATAATAATAGATAACAATATAAAGATATAACAGAATGGATAAAAACACGTGGATTGGCTTTCTTTTGATAGCCGCAATTATTGTAGGATTTTCATTTATCAATCGCCCCTCAAAGGAGGAATTGGCTGAGCGTCAACGAGTACAAGACTCCATAGCGATGGTTCGTCTGCAAGAGGCAGAGGCTCAATTGCTATCGCAGCAGATTGCTCAAGAGCTTGAGAGCAAGAATGCGGATAACGTAAACGAAGCTCAGTTGGCAGAGCAAGTAGCTGCCTTATATGGTGCGTTCGCTCCTGCTGCAAAAGGCGAAGAGGGTATCATCACATTGGAGAATGAAAAAGTACGTATTGGCATTGCTCAACGAGGTGGTCGCATCGCAAAAGCTGAATTGAAGGAATACAAAGCCTATGGTGATAGCGTAAACAACCTCTGCCTCTTCCAAGGCGAAGAGAGCAGTTTGAACTTTACACTCATTACCAATAATAGCCGTATTCTCTCAACCGAGAACCTGTATTTTACTGCTGTAGGCCAATCAACCGATGCTGATGGCAACACAACACTCACAATGCGCCTCCATACGAATATAGAGGATTGCTATATGGATGTGGTATATACCTTGCCAGCCGACGATTATATGGTGAGCATGAGTATCCAGCCACACAATATGCAATGGGCTTTGGCACAAAACATGGCAGCGCTGGAAATGCATTGGAATCAGATGATTCCTCAACAAGAGAAAGGTCGTAAGTTCGAGGAGAAATATGCACAACTACAATATATGTTTGTAGGTGGTGATATCGAAAAACTCTCTGAGGTTAAAGCCGATCGCGCAAAAGAGTCTGCACGTTTGAAATGGATTGGCTACAAGGATCAGTTCTTCTCTACGGTATTGATTGCTCAAGACGGCTTTGAGTCCACACAAATGGAATCAACTCCACAAAACACGTTGAGCCGCTATATCAAGGAATATAAGACTATTGCAAGTTTGCCATTTGATATTACAGGCAAACATACAACGGACTTGAAATACTATCTCGGTCCTAACCACTACAACACCCTCAGAGCATACGATAAAGATGTAGAGAAAGGTGAGAAATTGCACCTCAACGAGCTCGTACCATTAGGATGGAAGTTGGTATCTTGGATTAACAAAGCATTGGTGATTCCTATGTTCGACTTGTTTATGTCATGGGGATTGCATATCGGTATTGTCATCTTGCTGATGACATTGGTTATCAAACTGATTATCTTGCCATTTGTCTTTGCATCTTACAAGTCAAGTGCCAAGATGCGTGTCTTGAAGCCACAACTCGATGAGATCAACGAGAAATATCCTCCAGAGAAGATGCAAGAGCGCCAACAAGCCACTATGGCATTGTATCAGAAAGCAGGCGTTAGCCCAATGTCAGGTTGCTTGCCTATGCTATTCCAATTCCCAGTATTGATGGCTATGTTCTGGTTCTTGCCAACTGCTATTGAATTGCGCGGTCAATCACTATTCTGGGCTGATGACCTATCTACCTACGATGCCATTCTCTCTTGGAGCACTCCATTACCACTACTCGGCTGGACGCACCTTAGTCTCTTCTGTTTGCTTATGACGATTGTCAATGTAGTATATACCCATATTACCATGCAAAGTCAATCCGGCGGACAAGAGATGAAAATGATGCGTTGGATGATGTATCTCATGCCAGTGATGTTCCTCGTCTTCTTCAACGACTATGCTGCAGGTTTGAGTTACTACTACTTCGTCAGCCTACTCATGACTATTATCCAAACGATGATATTCCGTTGGGCTATTGATGACAAGAAAGTATTAGCAGAGATGGAAGCCAATGCCAAGAAAAAAGGCACACAAAAGAAATCTGGTTTCGCTGCACGCTTAGAAGCTATGCAACGTGAGCAACAACGCCTCGCTCGCGAGCAAGCTAAAGCACAGATGAGACGATAATCTTAAATTATGAATTTTGAATTAAGAATTATGAACAAGATTCTTACATTGGTCCTGTGCTCAGCAATGAGCATGGGACTTTTTGCTCAAAACAGCCATGTGAGCGAAGCAAACCAACCACACGCAACTGATAATACGACCGCCAACAACATGAGCGAAGCGAAACAGAAATACACCTTCGGAGATTTCTTTGATGCCCTTGATTTGCCTACTGTATTGGGAGTTGGCATTACCCAAAATGGCATTGAAGGTGCAACTTTTAATTCCGCCATGCGACTGGGTTGGCGTCACCATAAGAATTATGGTACCTTCGTATATATTACCTATGATACCCATAGCAACACCTACGAGGACCTAGATTTGCAATTCGCAGGATCTAACTTCCGCAATGCTGAGGTATGGTATAATGAAGTGGGTATGAGCGTAGGTTATCGCTTCCCCTTGGTGAAAGACATCAAGGCTTTCTACGAGAATCCTTATTTCCATCCATGGGATTTCTTTATAAGCATGCAACCTGGTGTATCAATCGCTACGGTTAAAAATGCGACACTCCTTGACAACAACACCTCCTATGAGATGAGCAATATCGACCATGTCGTACCTACCCTACGCTTCTCAGCAGGTGTGGAATGGTTTATCTTCCATAATTTCGCAGTCTTTGCTGAGGCTGCCTACACCCAACACTTGATGCCAACCCTCATCGAACAAGCAGCACAAAAGCAAGGCAAGATTCAACATCCATCCGGACCGCTTACCTTCTCTATCGGTTTGTCTCTCTTCTTCAACTAATCCCTATGAAATTACGCCTTTTTCTTGATCGATATGCGCTTATCATCGCCATGCTAATTGGTGCGATAGGCTATCCTTGGTTTAGGCATTTAGATTGGCTATTGCCCCCGCTGATATTCTTTATGCTCTTTTTCACGTTTTGCAAAATCAATCCACTTGATTTGCGCCTACGTGCGTGGCATTGGCTTGTATTGGGTATGCAATTGCTGCTGACAGCCGTAGTCTATTATGGTTGTACGTTTATCTTTTCAACGTTCAAAGATCAACTTTCAACGACTGATGTAGCTATCATCTCACAAGGTTTGATGGTGTGCGTAATTATGCCTACAGCCACAGCAGCACCTATCATTGCAGGAAAATTAGGCGGCAGTATTCAAAATCTCACCACTTTTAGTCTGCTGAGCAATATAGCCACTGCTATCATTGTGCCAGCTTTCTTCCCTATTGTCAACCCATCAGCAGATATATCCTTTGTTCCCGCTATGTGGCTGATATTGCGCAAAGTAGGTCCGATGTTGTTAGGACCATTTCTTGCTGCATGGGCATTACGTTTGGCATATGAAACTTATTATCGCAGCAAGGGAGAAACGCGACCATTTACCCTCACCCCCACATGGGCTTCCATGCCGTTCTACCTATGGGTGGTGTTGCTGGTGGTACTGATTGCTCGTATTACCTATACGCTCGTTACACAGGAGTATTCGGGTTGGTCGATTGCTGTGCTATGCGGCGGTTCGCTGGTGGCATGTCTGTTGCAGTTTGCAATGGGTAGATGGATTGGATTCCACGTCCCAGCTACGAGTCACGGTACCGACTATCACGATATACTGATTAATCCTGCAGCAGCTGAATATACGATTAATCAACGCAGCCGTATTACCGCAGGACAAGCATTTGGTCAAAAGAACACAGCACTCGGTGTGTGGATGGCCCAAGCCTATTTAGTGCCATTGGCATCAATTGGTCCTGCGGCATATATCATATGGCAGAACTTGCTCAACTCGTTTCAACTATGGCACGCCGGTAAACAATCTCGTAAGCAATGACCTATCAAGAAACAATACAATATCTCTACGCATCGCAACCAGCATTTCATCTTGTTGGAGCAGCAGCCTACAAGCCAGGATTAGACAACACCTATCGCCTTATGGCACATCTTGGTAATCCGCACGAACGGTTACGTGCGGTACATATCGCTGGTACCAATGGCAAAGGTTCTACTTCTCACCTTATTGCTGCCACATTGCAAGCACAAGGCTACAAAGTAGGTTTATTTACATCGCCACACTTGGTGGATTTTCGTGAGCGTATCCGTGTCTCTGGAGAAATGATTCCAGAAGAAATGGTCATAGAGTTTGTGGAAAACAACCGTGCTTTCTTGGATGAAGTACGTCCATCATTTTTCGAAACAACGATGGCATTGGCTTTTTGGTATTTCGCTGAGCTGCAAGTAGATATAGCAGTAATTGAAGTAGGATTAGGGGGCAGATTGGATAGTACCAATATTCTTACTCCCCTACTCTCTGTTATCACGAATATCGGCATTGACCATACTGAGTTTCTAGGTACTACCCTTACGCAGATAGCCCACGAGAAGGCAGGTATCATCAAATCGCATATCCCCTGTGTGATAGGCGAAACTCACCCCGATACGCAACAAGTATTTTTTAATCGTGCACACGAGTGCGATATATTAGGTGATGGATTAGAAACGACTGATTGCCGAATATGGTTTGCTGATCAATGCGGTTTCATGCGCCGTCGCCGCTTGAAAGAAGCACCCATATGTCAGCTACGAGGCTGCTATCAGGAGAAAAACCAACAAACGGCTTTTGTAGCTCTGCAAGTGCTGCGTAACCATTCTAATATTAAAATAAGCACTGAAGCGATTGCCACTGGCTTTGCTCAGGTATGCAGTTTAACAGGTTTACGTGGCAGATGGGAAATCCTATCCGAATCGCCACTCACCATCTGCGATACGGGGCATAACTCCCACGGTATTCGTTATGTGGTGGAGCAACTGAAAACGGAAAACGGAAAACTGAACACTGAAAAGGGGAAACTGCATATTGTTTTTGGTATGGTATCGGATAAGGATATTGATGTGGTGTTGAACCTTTTACCTGAAGAGGCTGTGTATTATTTCACGCAACCTAATACCTCACGTGCATTGCCTGCCACTGAATTACAAGCCAAATGGCACGCACTCCACCCTATGCACAAGTACAATATGTGCTTTTATTCGGTCTGCGATGCTATTGCAGTAGCTAAACAACAAGCGACATCGGAAGACATTATCTTCATCGGAGGTAGCAACTACGTTGTGGGCGAAGCGCTGTGTACGAAATAGACTTTCGTAGTAGGCTAGATACTCGTCAGAGAAGATAAAGGAATCATCACTCAATAATATCTATTTCTTCCTTCAGCGGTTCAAGACCTTTCTGGCAATAATCATCAATTTTGTCTTTAGGCACCCTTATAGAGACATAATAAGGTTTCTTCCACGGGGATAGGATGTGCTCTATATTCTCTCCGAGAGTAATTTCCCCTAATTCATAACACCTATTAAAGATATTTAAGTTAAGTTCTCGTATCTTATTTGGAAGTCTCAATTCTTTCAATCCAGAACATTCGAATGCTTCTGCTTCAATTACCTCCACGGTATCTGGCAAATCTACAAACGATAACTGCTCACAATCATAGAAAGCAGATTCACCTATGAATCGAAGATTTTTCCCGAATACCACCGCACGTAGCTTATTGCATTGCGAGAATGTATATTGTTCCAAACGTTGTAGTGCATCACTCAACTTCACCATCTGCAAGTTGTCACAAAAGCGAAATGCATCTGCACCAACAGTGTGCACTGAGTCTGGAAATACGACATATGATAACCGGGAACATTCTTCAAAAGCAGCTTCACCTATTCGTTCTACTCCTGCGGGTATATCTATCCGCTCTATATCCGAAGAAGCAAAGGCATTCGTTCCTATTTCTACTACACGATATGTTTCATTGGCGTATAGAATGGTAGCAGGGATTGTAATATATCCTTTATAATCTTGCCAATATACATTTTTAGCATCAACTGGCAAAGGGTATTTACTAACCACTTTGGCAGTCATAGTGGTGCGGTCTAAATGATAGTACAAGCCTCCTATCTCTACCAAGTCTTCTACAATCATATCTCTTTGTGCCTCTAAATTACGAGCACAAAACTCTTCTTTCATACCTTTAGGTACAAGAATAGTTTGCAGGACATTGCAATCTTTAAATACATCTTTTCCTATGAAGTTAGGAAGCGCATGCAAGGTAACACCTACAAGATCGAAACAGCGATAAAAAGCCTCGTCCTCAATCATAGTTACCGTATGTGGAATATCTACCATTATAGGTGAAGCTAATTCGTTGGTAAGCTCCTTTTCCTCATACACATAGTCCATATACTCATCATCAAATGCGAAAGCTCTCTTACCGATACGTGTCACACAATAACTATCTCCCTCATAGTTCACATGCTCAGGAATCATAATCACATCTCGATATGGAATCATATCTATCAGACGCTCCACAGTGGCCGTCTTGGTTTCGCTATTAAGTGTATAGCGAATGTTATCAATCAGTACATCTATCATATGTCTGTTAGGTAATTGCAACTAATCAATGCCCCAACACAATGATTTTTGCCTCTTGGTTATTCATGCCAGGCATGGTTTCGCCTAACGGAGCATTGATATAAGTTGGGTCACATACGATATACTTGCGATTCTTATATACTAAATAATCGCCTTGTACATCTTGTGTAAATGCCACCGCAGTCGCCAAATGCCCAGGATAGTATAGGAGCACTACATCCAATCCCATTATATCTCGTATAATACGGGAGAAGAGAATAGAACGGTCCTCGCAATCGGCATATGGATAGTGCAATGTTTCGGCTGCAAAGAACGCGCGATCCCTACCCCATACTTTATCATCATATTCATACACAAATGCCGTTTGCACGAAATTCAATATCTTGTTTACCGCATCGCGTTCGCTTAAACCTGCAATAGATTGTTTGAGTGCAGGATATAGACTAGATTGAATCGACTTCTCCAACGGTGTATTCGCATACACTACCCAATGTGTAGTCACATCATCATTGAAATACGATGCAGGATAATTATTAAAGAAATCAATCGTATTCTTATTTACTACAACATTGGCTGTCACACCATATTTTGATTGCAAATGGCGTGGTGTTGTCGGCTCAGCATCTAACTTCTGCTC
Organism: uncultured Bacteroidales bacterium; assembly: GCA_937901225.1. Lineage (GTDB taxonomy): Bacteria > Bacteroidota > Bacteroidia > Bacteroidales > Paludibacteraceae > Colicola. Next base: position 8,187 of record CALCGX010000023.1, read on the forward strand.
TTGGCGCAATTGCAAAGACAGGGATTTCTCATGGTCAAATGCTGCCTCACAAATATGCAATTCGCTTTTACTGCAATTGATAGGATAGAACTTAATACCCTCCAATTCAAAGTAAGGCATACCCACGATGCTGTATTGACTTGCTACCAGCACATACAATCGTGTATCATCCATTGCCAAACGCACTCTATATCCAGACTGCGATAATAAGAATGCTTGCATGAATACTGCCTCGTTGGTCTTGCCATACCTCTTCTCACTGATAGCTTGTAACATCTCCACATATCCCCAATCGCAGAGTGCTAGATTCTCGCGCACAGCCAATACATTGTTTAATGTGACATCATACGCCTTTGACGAAAGATGGCTCCAAGCCTTGGATAATTGTTTTTCGGATAGCCCCTCCAGTTTGAAGACATCATTCGTAGGAAAACCTACTGATACCAATGTTCCGTAGAACGATATTGCATAAGGCTTATATGGAATCTCTGGTTTTGGCTCCACAGGTGCTATTGGTTCTGGGGCTGGCTGTGGTTGGGGCACTTGTATCACATCATCCTTTACCAGAATCGGTGTGGATTCTTCCTTAGGCTGAGGTGTTGGGGCAGGCTTTGGCTGAGGCGTAGGTGCTGCATTATCCTCTTTCGGTAGCGGTGCTGGAGCTGGAGCTGGAGCAGGCGTAGGATTTTCATAGACTACAGGAGGTTGTGGTTTCTCCTCTTTGGGTGTTACTGCTGGTTGCGCGTTCCTATGTGCCCAACTATTTTGCATAAACTCCGCATATCGCTCATTTTGTCGCTTACGGAATGCATCAAACTCTGCTTGTTTGTCTGCCTTAAACTGATTAAAACGTGCGTTTTGTTGTGCTTTAAAATCCTCAAACGAACGCGATTGTGCAGAAAGAGTGGTTACTAAGGCAACTGCACCTATCAAAGTAAAAATACGTTTCATGGTTATTATCATTTATTAAAATATTGTATTTGAAAAATTGCCTACGTGTTAGGGGACCACCATAGGAGATCTGTGGGAGATCTGTGGGCTTTCGGTGGGCTAAAAGGTGACCTTATGAAAAGTTCTCATCGGGCTACGTGACCATTTCGCGACCACTGTAGCACATCTATTGCCTATTTGTATCATAACGGTGGCTCTCACTATTTTACTCATAATAACTAACAACTTTATCTATTTGTGCATCTTTTAGTACAACCCGTTTCTGAGTGTCTAATAGATATAAAGTAGGTAATGCTTTAATGTCGTATAGGTCTTGCCTATCTATCTCTGGTGCATATACGCTGAGCCATGCAGAGGGATAGTGTGCCTTTTGCCATGCTTCTACCTCATCGTCGATATATACCGCAACGACCAGCACACCTTTCTGCGCAAAATGAGCGTGTTGGCTTTCCAATTGTTGTTTCACATATTGACACTCCTCGCAATTCGGGTCGTGGAAAAAGAGTAATATATATTGGCTTTGTACACCATACAAATTCCCTTCCTCGCCAGTTTGGGTCTTGAAAGGAAAATCCGCAGCAAGCGTACCTACACGATTTCGTTGCACCATCGTGTATTGCTTTTGGTAGCGCGTATTGGTGGTGTAATCCGCTAACCGATGCGTGGCAGCATATTGCAAGAATAGCAGATACCGTTCATCGTTGCGATACGGTGAGTTAGGATCGTAGAGGTATTTCTCCGCCAATGTAAGAAACCGCGCGGTAGCGTTATTCTGCTCTGCCTTAGCAAGTAACTCTCCTATCTGCTTTGCTTGCTGGGTAGGAGTTTGCTGGGTTATGTGCAACAAGAAACGCGCAAAACGTTCTTCCGCTTCGCGGGATTCTACTGCTTGTTGGTTACTAAACGCAAATCCTTCCCACACGGAATACTGCGGTAGCAGGACTTGTGCTTTGATACAACTACTAGTAAGTAGTAATTCACAGCAGAATGCAATATGTAAAAACAATGTCTTCAAATTACCACCAATATTTGTACCGAAGTGTACTAAAAGATGCCTGTATGTTTCGGGACCACGATTGGACATCTCTGGGACTTCTCTGGGCTTTCGGTGAGCAAAATGTAGGTTGTTTGTTATATAGAAGTGGGCAAACGCCCACTTCTATAGATTCCGACCGCCGCCTACGGCGGTAATAGCTAAATTGTTAAATAGTTAATTTTCTTTTCTGACACACCGCACACGGTAGTAAACATCATCCTTTCCTAAATCATAACTATCGTCACTTTTTTCAGCCCTTCTTCTTTCACCATCAGAATAAAAACTATATTGGTATGCGTAGCCTGATGAGTATTCATATTCAGTGCTACTCCAATATCTAAAATAGGTATAGTAGCTAGCGGGGGGAGTATGCCACTTACTCGTCCATAAACCTATTTGCTTCTTATGAAAATACATTGTAGATAACACATCTATTGATGGTAGGATCCAATCATCATATCCTCCATAAGTAATGTTTTCACACACACTTTTTGCTTCATACCAATCTTTTCGATAATTGATATCTCCCAACTCGGGATAAACACGATAGGTCGTATTATTATATATGAAAGTAGGTAACAAGGCATAAGCAACTTGTTCTGGATCAACATTTAAGGTCTTACCATATACGATTCCTATTGAGTTCTTAGAATAAGCACAAACATAATAAGTTTTTTTTCCTAAATCTTCTATTGTAATTTGCTTTTCAAACTGCATAGAAGATGTTTTAGGCACTCCAACTTTTATTGCATTTGCTTCATCTAACGTAGTATTTGATGAAGCATATATAAACCCACGTTCTGTATATTCAGGGTCACCTGCATCAAGGATATTTCCTATAAATTTTATTGTGGTAGCATCTATAACATCTACAGTAACTGTTTCTACTTTGGGTAAACTTACATCTGGTATAAACGCTACCTCATTTACACTATATGCCTCTCCTGCTGTATTAATTGCATATGCCCGAACGTAATAACTTTTTCCCTGAACCAAACCAGTGATTGATGCAGAAAATCTCTTACTCTCACTATGCTCTGAAGCTACCTTATTAATGCAATTACCAATAGTCGGCATAGGTGATTCGGAATATACAAATCCACGTTCTGAATATTTAGGGGATCCATCTGTTATAATCTCACCATTTAAAGTTGCAGAAGTGGTTTTTATATTCGTAACAGCCAATGTATTGAGCGTTGCAAGAATAGGACCTATAGCAATAATTGTCAATTGTTTGCTACCATTATTAGATGTGATATGCATAATCGTTGTATTTTCACCGCTATGTAATTTTGCTCTATCAATGGTAACAATCAACGATTGTGTAGCACCTGCAGAAAGTACACCTTCCATCTTACTCACGGACTTTATCCATTCTGCTGTTGTGGTGATTTGCCACTCTAATGACTCTACACCATCGTTAAACAAATTAAATGAACGCGCTACATCATCTTGTAAAAATCCAAAATCAAGCGTATCAATATTTTCTTTTTTATCATTTACTACGCGCAATGATGGTGGCAATTTCTCTAATTGCACATCGCCTTTGGCTTGTTGTCCTGGTTTTACTTCGATGGTGCTACTTACGCCATCAAGATAACCAGTCTTGGTAATTAACAAAGTGTATTTACCTGGATCCAATTCGGTAAACTCGAATTGTCCTTCGCTGCCAGTAATGGTCTTTAATCCACTTGGAGAGAGTTCTACACCTGCAGACTTGATTGGTTCACCTGTAGCCTTGTCAGCTACTACACCATAGATACTGCCAGGAAGTTCTACATCTGGCACACATGCTTGGTAAATGCCACAGATGAGCAAAATACCCAAGAAAAGATAAAGAGATTTTTTCATATATTATTGTAAATTAAACATAACTGGATCGCCATATGTATATCCATTGGATGTTCGAGCATACGCACGAACATACCATCTACTTGAAGTCCAAACATTCAATGTTGTTTTTGTAGAGAAATTTCCTTCACCAGTTCCCGAAACAGACAATTTGGTACCAGTAGAAGCTGTTACGGAAGACGAAGTACCATATACAAATCCGCGTTCATAGTATGCAGGATTACCTCGATCATAAATTGTACCATTAAACTGTACAGAATAATCATAATAGACACCCCAACCCGAATCGATACCTGTTATATTGGTTACATTGTTTGTAGTAATAATAGGATCTTCTTTTATTTCTATGCTGAACGATTTAATATCACCATATATGACTTTCTCGCCTTGACGTACAAATGCTCTTACATAGTATGTTACGCCAGCTTCCAGGTTTGTAATATCCATAGAGTAGATCCCCGTAATACTATTGGGTCGTTCTACTTTTTGATCGTTTATTGTTGGATAGCTTGAAGTACTATAGCAGAATCCTTGCATATGGTATTTGGGATCTCCTGCATAAGTAACTTGTCCTTTGAGCTTAGCTGAATTACCTTCAACATTGGTAGGGTCTAATGTCAAAACAGTGGCTTCTTGCCAAGTAGTAGTAAAAGAAACTACATTGCCATAAATGGGATTACCATTTTGAATGACATACGCTCTATAATAATAGGTTGTTTCGTATTCTAAGTTGTTGACTGATAGAGAATAATCTCCTACACCATAGCCAGATACAGCACGTTTATTTGTACTAATACTTGGGTTAGAGTGGGTAGCATAGCAGAATCCTTTCTCTGTGTATGCAGGACTACCAATAGCGGATACATAGCCATAAAGTGTAGCTCCTGTAGAAGTTACAGATCTTGCGCTAGATGTAGATACTTGTGAAGGTTCGCTATGAATACCAAAGACTTTTGTTTCGCCATAAATATGCTTGTCGTTTTGGATTGCATAGGCACGCACATAGTATGTGGCAGATGATTGTAGGTTGGTTACCGTGGCACTAAATTTGCCAGCCTTCGTTCCATAATCTCTAATTACATTATCACTTGCGGTTGGTTCAGGATTGGTTCCGTAGTAGAATCCTCTTTCTGTAAAACGAGGACTACCAACGTTAGTCATGGTTGCATTTAATACTGCACTTTCTGCTATAACATCAATATCCGTGACATCATCTGTTGTGATTTCTACCGATTGTGCAATGGTAGAAAACTTAACTTCGTTTGAACTATATGATATACCAACATTATTAATCGCGTATGCGCGCACGTAGTACGTATCCCCCTCGATGAGTCCAGTTACAGCAGATGTATATTGTGTGTTGTTGTTTATTGTAGAAGTAATTTTAGCTATTGTGTTATCAATAGTAGGCATTGATGAGGTTGCATATACAAATCCGCGTTCTGTGTAAACAGGGTCACCTGCATCTAAAATTTCTCCTAGAAAATCAGCACTCGTCTTCGTGATATTTTGCACATCAATCATATTGAGAATTGGCTTGGTGTCACCGTATGCTCTGATTGTCAATTGCTTACTGCCATTATCTGATGTGATATGAACCGTAGTGGTGTTTTCTCCACCAGCTAACTTTTCACGATCGATAGTCAAAACTAAGGCTTGGGTACCACCAGCTTTAAGTGTTCCAGATGTTTTGCTTACACTTTTTATCCAATCGGCAGTATAGGTAATTTCCCATTCTAAAGAAGATTCTCCATCATTAAATATATTGAAAGAGCGTGATATATCCGATTTCTGCGCACCAAAATCTAATACATCAATATCCTCATTATCATTATTAACTACTCGCAATGACGGTGGCAATTTCTCCAATTGCACGTCCACATGTGTAGTTTGCCCTGTTTCTACTGTAATCATACCACTTGTATATTCTTTGTAATCCGTTTTTGCGATTACAACAGCATACCCTCCTTGTGCTAATCCAGTAAACTCAAAGCAACCATCACTTCCTGTGACAGTAGTTGCTCCATTGGGATTCAAAGTTACACCAGCGGATTTGATTGGTTCACCAGTAGCCTTGTCAGCTACGACACCATAGATACTGCCTGGAAGTTCTACGTCTGGCGCACATGCTTGGTATATGCCACATATGAGCAAGATACCAAAGAAGAAATAAAGAGATTTTTTCATTGTTGTTATATTGTGATATTATATGAGAGCTTGCAATAAATCACCTTTAATAAATTGGCAAATTTTTAATACTTATATGTTCATTGGTGAATAAATTACCCTTTGAAGGGTCATATCCACTCACACAAAGTTTGATTGTCAATCTTTCCGCATTAGCAGGTACGTTTTCTATAGAGATGCTACCATTACAGCCTACATATTCTAAAAGAGGTACGCGGATATTTCCATAACCAGAATCAGATTGATTACCTAAAGACATTGCTTGTTTTTCATACTGATTTCCTAAATTATCATAGATGATAGTATAACTTCCAAAGCTTGCCTGTAACGTAAATTGAGAGATATCTCCAAAACCTACACTGGTTAACTTAAATTTGAACTCCACTTTTGAACCACTACGTCTGCAACTTATGATATCACACTTTAATCTATTATCGAAACTCTGAACAATGGTAGAAGAATAATCTTCCACTACCGTTCTTGTCATTTTGATTGTGATATTTGCTCCAGCAGTAGTTAATTCAATCTCTCCCTCTACATCTGCATAGAAATCTGCTGATGCAGTAATGGTATACTTCCCAACTTCCAAATCCTCAAATTCATAGTATCCCTCCTTATTAGAATAAGTGGATAGATTGCCTGGGGTTACAACCACTTTAGCACCTGCAATCTTCTCGCCAGTTTCGCTATCCACGACAGTTCCTATAAGGTTGGCAGTCGTAACGTTATTGTCTGGAGTATCTGGAGTATTAAATAATTCTCCACAAGACGCAAATAAGACAACGACTAAGAAAAAAAGAACGGATTTAATTGTTTTCATTGCTCTAATTATTTATAGTTATTAGTATATTGGCAAATTTTTAATACTTATATGTTCATTGGTGAATAAATTACCCTTTGAAGGGTCATATCCACTCACACAAAGTTTGATTGTCAATCTTTCCGCATTAGCAGGTACGTTTTCTATAGAGATGCTACCATTACAGCCTACATATTCTAAAAGAGGTACGCGGATATTTCCATAACCAGAATCAGATTGATTACCTAAAGACATTGCTTGTTTTTCATACTGATTTCCTAAATTATCATAAATGATTGTATAACTTCCATAGCTTGCCTGTAACGTAAATTGAGAGATATCTCCAAAGCCTACATTGGTTAACTTAAAATTGAACTCTACTTTTGAGCCATTACGTTTGCAGCTTACGATATCACACTTTAATCTATTATCGAAACTCTCAATAATTGCAGAAGAGTAATCCTCCACATACACATACGTAGCCTTGATAGTCACAGATTGAGTATTGTTGCCGTCTGATACGCCAATTACAGTATTCATGTCTGTATGCATTGCTGCACGTGTGAGTGTAACGGTCACAGTGGTGCTTCCTGCAGGACTGATTGTGCCAGAGGTAGTAGAATAACTCAAGCATTCGTTACTTGCATTAGTTAATGACCAATTTAGGTCAGCACTTCCTGAATTGCTAATTGTAAACGTTTTAGATGTGCTGCTATCGCCAAAATCCAATACCGTTGGACTAACATTCATAATTGGATGCAATACTTTCTTGGTTGCCATCACCAATATCTCTTGGTCAGTATTTCCATCTGATACAACAAAAGACGTAGAGAGATCTTCTGACATAAGGTTTCTGTTGAGTAAGACTTTCACAACTTTGCTCGCACCTGAAGATAACGTACCATTGCTCTCTGACAAAGAAAGACAAGAAGCTGACAGTCCTTGAGTGTACCAATTGAGATTAGCATTGCCTAAGTTCTTAATTGTAAAATTCATTTCGTTGGTGTCTTCACCAAAACTCAATACTGTTGGGCTTACAGTCATTACGCCTTTATTCTGAACAATAGCGCAAGACACATTCATTGGATAAGAGTTGCCAAAAGCAGATAAAGTAACAACTGTGGTTTCATCTTTTTGCAACAATGAGCGATCTACAGAAAAAATAATCGCCTGTGTCTTACCTGCACCAATACGTCCTGAAACAGGGTTGGCAGACAGCCACTTGCAGGCACCTAAATCCAAAGACCAAGCGGTTTCTTCAGTTCCTCTGTTGGTGATAGTTACAGATAATTGATTTTGAGTAGTACCAAAATTCAGTGAAGTAGGTGTAATCTCCAAATCTTGATTGATTATGGTCTTTGTCAAATGGAAATCACAAGCAGTACTTTCACCATTGACTACATTGGCAGTCTTGCTGTTGTGGTCATATCCATCTGCTTGTACATTGACGGTGTACATCCCCGCTTCAAGATTCACAAACTCGTATGTGCCATTACTACCCACCACGGTAGTCTTTCCGCCAGGATTTAGGGTAATCTCCGCATTGCGAATGGGTTCACCACTTCCTTTATCAAGCACCGTACCATAAATGCCACCAGGTAATTCAACATTTGGCTGACAAGATTGATAGAATCCACAGAATAGGGCGATACTAAAAAGTAAGCAAATAGTCTTTTTCATTTTATTCAATTATTTAGTTGTATCTTCGTTCCAAGCATCTAATAGTGCTTTTTTAAATTCTTCTTTCCATTCTTCTAATGATTTTTCCTCTTCTTTTGATACTTCCTCTGTTTGGCTATTCTCAATTACAAGAGGACTTTTTGAATCATACAGATAGAAGTTTTTTTTGAAACCCATTATTTCCTTTTTTACCCATGTTTGAAATGAAGGATTTGCAGAATAATATTTTTGGAAATCGATTGAATCCTTTTGCACTTTTGCTGCAATATTCTTCACCAAATCTCTATTTACCCGACCTAAACATTCAGCTACGTAATAATTATTCACTGAATCAATATCTTCACAAAGAATCTCCACACTATCTGCTAATAAGTTTGCTATTTCATAAACGGAAGTGAAGTATCTTTTGAAATCTGTAATCTCTACAAACGTTTTTTCGTTATAGGTTTGCATAGACAACATAGCTAAACGTGTAACCATCTCTATTCTCATCCCTTTGGCTGCTCGCTCTATTGCCACACGTTGATCTGAATGTACTCCCACCCCACCTACAACTGGAAAACTTAGTTCTTTCGACATCTTGAAACATGGCGTCAATATCTCCAAAACATCCGATTCTCCCTCACGAGGAAAACTATATTTTGTGTAGTATTTATCCAAAATCTCCTTCTCTATACGCTCTTCATCTGTCTCCACATAAGTTGGCAACAAATCGTATAGTGCATTGGAATATTTCACCGCTTGAGATATGGTATTTTCATCTTTAATGCCACTTATATGTGAATACTCAAACAACGATTGTGCAACGCTATATTGTCCACACAATAGGGCAATACTAAAGAATAAGCAAATAGTCTTTTTCATTTGGGAGTAGTTATTTAGTTGTATCTTTGTTAAAAGCATCCGATTTTGTTGTCAGTAATAGAAATGGTCATTTCTGTTCCTATGACAATATCTTGTGCTGCGGGCAATGAATAACCACAGCACAAGATGCTTTTTTATCAAATATTCGAAAATAAAATTACTTTAGTTTTTCCATAGTAATGGTAACGTTATGCGTCTCGCCAGCAATTGTTTTTATTGTTTTTCGATTAGTACTATAATCTTTCTTCTGTACTGTAATGGTATATTGTGTATCAGATTCTAAATTTAGAAACTCAAAATAACCATCTAGTTTTGTTATAGGAGCATCTTTAGATGATGGACTTAATGATACAGTCACTCCACTTAAAGGCTCCATTGTCTCCACATCTACAACAGTTCCCACTATGGAAGAAAACACATCGTATGTGACAGGAGTACACGCTCCTAATCCAAACAATACAAACAGGAGCATTAGATAAATTTTAATCGTCTTCATATATACTATAGATTAGAATTTTACTACAGCAGCGACACCACCACTTTCATAGTCTGCATATGGAGTTAAACGTAATTGAGCCGTTCCCAAAGGAATCTGTGTATTACCTTTTGCTACAATACCATCAATCACGTTCCATACATAGACAGCTGCCACACCACCAATACATACATTACGGGTTATGTTACAGATATTCGCATATTGAGCATATTTCTGTTGCAATGCAGTATGATGTGTCATTGTTAACTGTTGGGCATAATATCGTTGTAAACATTCTGTAACAACAACACCACCGACCAATGCTACTTCACTAGCAATAAATCCAATACCTTTGCCTACACTACCTTTTTTTATCTGCGCCATGCCTGGAACAAAAGAATGACCTATATACTGACTTTTTGCCAATTTATTACAATCAGTAAAAGATGCAAAGTCAGGACTAATATTTCCTTTTTTTGCTACTTGACATAAGACATATATAACATACTTATTATTTTGTATCTCTATATGCTCACACACCTTGCGAATAGGTACATTCATTGCTTCAGCACTATCATAAGTATTACCAGTAGCAATGGCGTCGTTAATATTGGACATATCTATATATATACCCAAACGTTCTATTGTACTTCGATATACTAATCCCATAGCACGATTACGTGCCTCAGTTTCCGTAGTACCAGTACCACGTTCTACTACATATAAGTACGTATTATTTTCTGGAACTGGAGTTTGCTGCATCCACTCAGGTTTAGATGCAATCACCACAGAAGATGTAGCAAAAAGCAATAATAGAAGTGTATAAAAACCTTTCATATCTATATAATTAGTTAATCACAGTCGGTAAACTCTTCAAAATTTGGGCGGACATTGCCATATTTTGCAACCTGCCACAGGATATAAACTCTTACTCCCATTCGTCCCGATTGAGGCTCTACGTATTCACACACCTTATTAAGAGGCAAAATCATTGTTGATTTCTCAACAGAAATATTTGACATAATATTACTCTCTATAGTTTGCAAGTCGTTCTGTGTATTGACCTCAACACCTAATTTCCATGAACTTTCCAAAATCGCCTTTGCAAAAGCATTCGCATATGCTTTATCATAATTACTTCCCTCACCTAGTGTTACACGGTAATAATACATTTGCTCCGATGAGGTTTGAGGACGATTATTGATCCATTGGGGTTTAATATTTGGTTGAGCACTTGCAAAAAGTGCCCAACCAATAAATAGAAAAAATAGACCTTTTTTCATCAGAATAATTTTTTAATATCCTGCATTCTTTTTTGCCTCCTGCATCTTCTCCATTCGTTGGTCCATAAACTCTTGCATTTGAGATTCTTTAAAATCAATACCTAGCTTCTTATCTTCAGACAAGACATTTATCATTTCTTTCTTTAAATCTTCCTTTGGAATTCTAACTACATATGTATATTCCAAAATGCCTTTGTGATTAACAAATAATTTTTCACATTCATGATCAGCATCATTTAACATTTTTTCAACGACACCATTAAGTTTTTGCTCCATTTTACGTTCTGTGTCCGTTCCCAACGAACCACCATACAAATTAGAATAATCTGTTGTCATTCCTTGAACAAATTCACCCAAGCGGGCTTTTATTATTTGTTTAGCACTTTGAGCTGCTGCTAAACGTGCTGCTTGTTTGTCATCACCTTTAACGGGAGCAACACCATAATCACGAAAATAATATTCATCATCAAACGAAGACTCAATACATGGGATTTCGATTTCAACACCAGCTGCTTCAATAGCAGCCATCTCTCTGTCGGCCTGTAGTTGTTCTTTTTTTAATTGATTCTTTAATTGTTGGAGTTTTAATTCTTGTTCCAAGCGTTTAATTTCTGCCGCTGCATCATCATCTTCTACTACTGTTTGTTGAACAGGTTGTTGTACTGGTTGTTGTACTGGTTGTTGTACTGGTCTTTTGGCTGCGCAAGATGCGCAAAGTGCTACGCAAAGCACCATCATCAAAGTTTTTTTCATTGTTTTGTTGTTTTTTAATTGTTTTTGCTGACTACTTGATGTGAACAAACGGAGAGCCAGCATTTCCGTATATATTACTTATTTTTGGGCATTCTTACTGCCACATATACAACATAATTACCAGAGATATCACAACAAACTTTTTGACAAACGATTTCCATATCATTTAGATCACCTGAATATTCCATTTTAGAAATATCATGTTGTTCTGCAGATACTCCAGATTTAGAGATTTTTTGTGTTAGTATCCTTTTTGCTTCTCTCATAGCTTTTTGCCTAGCAAAATTCAAATTAAAATCAGAACCAACCCCTAACACAGCATAATATTGCTCAGTATCAATCGCCTCTTCTTGACATGGGAGCTGGATAATATCATCCTCTTGCAGTATTTGCTGTACAGGTTGCTGTACAGGTTGTTGTACAGGTTGTTGTACAGGTTGTTGTACAGGCTTTTTTACTGCACAAGATGCACACAGTGCTACGCAAAGCACTATCATCAAGTTTTTTTTCATTGTTTTGTGTTTTTAATTAGTTAATATTAACATTAAGCTCATCTTGAATGAGTTTTTTCAACCAATTAGACACAACAAAAAAGCGATGTCTGAGAAAAGTGTTCTTATCTCGCTATGCTCGAACGATCACCTCTTTCCGCATTTTTGCACAACAAAAAAGCGGGACTGCACTATTGCTGTTCCGCTATTCGAGGCTCTCGCATTGCCTTTGTATCCGAACAAGCAACACCGAGCCCACGCTGATATGTACGCACACGCACACACGCATATAAATACAATGTGCACTGCAAGGATATACATACCCCGAGGACATCAAAATGCTGCAATGTATTGGATACTTATTGAGAATTTGCGAGATTCCGAATAGCCAACTACATAGCGCGTAATGACGCCTTTATTATGTCTTGTAAATCTCCCACCCAAAAGACATAATCCCTAGCGTGGGCTGAATTACGCTGCAAAGATACAACATTTTTTTGAATCGTGCAAATAAAAATCGCTTTTTAGGGCGATTTTTTAACTCGGCGGGTAATGCCGAGCGCAGAACCCGTAGCAGAAAGAAAATAGCAACACTAGCAGTAATAGGCGCACTAGTGGAAGAAAAAGGTGTGATTAAGGTTTAGCAAAGTAATCCCCTATGGGAAGAATGGTCTTGAAATAGCTCCAAGGATTCAGTATAGATAATTCGATAGTAATTTCAAGAGGTTCGTTCTCAAGAGGAGGAAACCCAAGAAAATTAGAATAATCAGTCTGTACAGTATCTGATCTTTTTAGTTCATGGCATTCATGTATTTCTGTTTTTTTATACGCTTCCATTGCCTCAGTAGGCACATAAAGCGTGGCATTATTCTTCCATGTTTCCAGATGCCTTTCCATCTCAAGTACATCTGCTATTTCAGGCGGGGTTGTTGCTTTGCAAACAACCGTTTTTAGTTTCTTACAATTGTAAAATGCAAGCGCTCCAATTCTTTTAAGACTTTGAGGAAGAACCACTTGACGTAGTTTTTTCATTTCTAGACATAACGTAGCAGGAATATACTCCACCCCATCGCCAAAGACAAAAGACGTGATATTAGCATGAGCATGATAGAAAGGACTGTAATACGAATGATTATCAAAAGTGATTCCCTCTAATGCAGGCCAAACAATCGAGGTGACTTTATCGCTATCAAAACGGTACTGATTTTCCACAGCCTTGATTCTCCAATCATAATAATCATAATTATTTCGATGCTTAGCAACATACGTAATAGTATCCATAAACGAAATGTAATCGTATAGGAAATCGTTGCAATTTCTTGCATTCCAGACGACCGAAGTGATGGATGTACAATCATCGAAAGCCCTTAGTCCAATCTCCTTTATCGTTTGAGGAATCGTGACAGAGGTAAGTGTAGCACAGCCCATAAAAGCACGTTCCCCTATGCTCGTTACAGGATAAGTTCTCCCCTCATAGGTGATGGAATCAGGAATAACCAGAGTAGTTAATCCCTTATAATTGAGCGCAGGATCATAATAATCATGGACAAGTTGTGCCTCAGAATCATTAATAAGTTGGTAGTAGAGGTCACCTACTTGAAAATGAAACGCCCATAGATTGCAGATAGGAGCAAGGGCAAAGCAAAGGACAAAAATGTAGTGTTTCATGGCAGATTTGCAAATTGCAGGACAAAGGTAGTGCTTTTTTTTGAATCGTGCAAATAAAAATTGCTTTTAAGAGTGATTTTTGCTCAGCGGGCACGATGAAAGTGAGATTAGTGGCAGGGTATAGGGAAAGTATTGGATGGTAATTGAGTAGTATCGAAGTGGTAATGAGATGGTTTCGAGAAAGATAGCGGAAATAGAGATGGGCAGTTACTCCATCGTATCGCCTAAAGCAGAGTACATATTGAGCGTGTCGCGGTTGACAGCTTCGTGCTGCGAGAGGGTGTAATCAGCTTTGATCTTATCCAAGATTCGTTTGACAATCTCCATCATCTGACCTTTTTCCGTATAATCGGCTGCACAAGCAAAATTGACACGACCTTCGGAGAGCAATTGCTGCGCAAGGGCGCGCTTCTTCTCATTGCCATAGACCGCAAAACTATGTCCACCATTGGACTTGACTGTACGCATGCATGGCACATCCGTCTCGCCATCACCGAAATAAATCATTCGTTCGAATGGCACGGGGCGCTCATTAGAAGGCACAAACTCGTTGATACGCACACGGTCGCTGACCTCGCGGATACCCTTGTTGATCTTAAAAAGGAACTGCGTCTTCTTGGTATAATCCACTACCACTGATGGCCAACAAGCATCACCATTGCTGTCATAGAGGTAGGTGCAAGCATAGATTTGCTCGAACTGCTTGGCAATGGCACAGCCTTCGATCATCTCTTTGACACCCGAACTATTGACGTAGTGCTTGACTTCGATACCAATCTGTGCTGCGTAGGCATTGATATGATCAAACCACTCAGTGACACCCGAAAAGAAACGTACTGTCTTGCCAAACTCGCGCAACATATCTCGCGTACAGCGAATACCTGCACGCTGTGCCTCAGCCTGAATGGCATACATCACCACAGCAATACCACCCGCATCATTGGTCTTGGCGATTTGGTCGCAGAGATTCCAGAATTCAGTAGGATTGGTGTACCCAATAGCTTGCAAGAGTCCAAACTCCTGCATATTGCCAGGCGCGAGGGTGCCGTCAAAGTCATATATGAGTGCTACAGTAGGGAGCATATTCAAAGGTTTAAACGTTCTAAAGGTTTTAAAAGTTTTATGGGATTTACGGGTGCAAAGGTACGGTTTTTTGTTGAATATTGCAAGAAAAAAGTGCATGAGAGTAAAATTTTAACACAAATAATTTGCAGTTGTACAATTTTTGTAGTAATTTTGCAAACGGATTGTTAACCAACAATAGCATGAAAATACAATTCTTAGGTGCTGCACGCGAAGTGACTGGTAGCAAACACTTGATTACTACCGATTCGGGAACAACTATCCTGTTGGACTGCGGTATGTATCAAGGTAAAGGTATGGAAACCGATGAAGCCAACCGCGATTTGGGTTTCGACCCAAAGGATATACACTATCTATTGCTTTCGCATGCCCATATTGACCATTCGGGATTGATACCTTATATATATAGTCGCGGATTTCGCGGGAAAATCTATTGCACGGCCGCTACGCGCGACTTGTGCCAATTGATGCTGCAAGATACTGCATTTATCCAAGAGCAGGATGTGCGATGGTACAACAAGAAGATGGATCGCCTGCACAAACCTAAAATCAAACCGCTATTTGACACCAACCATGCGCAACAGGTGATGAGATTGTTCCGCACTGTGGAATACGATACACCTTACCGCATCGATGAGCAGATACAGGTGCAGTTTACTAACTC
>CALCGX010000024.1 GCA_937901225.1 uncultured Bacteroidales bacterium
AAAGATCTATCACGTCACTACCGACCAAAACGTGACCGCAGCACATATCAGAGAAATCGCTGAAGGTATCACGCTGGAAGATGGCGATATCAAGGCAGACGCTATCGAGTATGTGAGCGACACGGACAAGAAGCAGGTGGGTATCGAAATCCACTCGGGAAAGAACCGCATCGTACGCCGCATCTTCGAACACTTCGACTATCGCGTGACAAAATTGGACCGCGTCTACTTCGCAGGATTGACCAAGAAAAACGTAAAACGTGGCGACTGGAGATTCCTGACTGAAAAAGAAGTAACGATGCTCAAGATGGGTGCTTACGAATAATCACAACAATAAAACATCATAATACGTATAAATATAACGTCATAAGAATATGAAACGTACAAAAATCGTAGACTTGCTATCAAGCACAGAATACGGCAAAGAAGTATGCGTGAAGGGTTGGGTGAGAACTCGCCGCGGTAGCAAGGCTGTCAACTTCATCGCACTGAACGATGGTTCGACAATCAAGAATATACAAGTAGTAGCAGACGTTGAAAAATTCGACGAAGAGTTGCTCAAACAAATCACAACGGGTGCTTGTCTCTCGGTGAACGGTACACTTGTGGAAAGCGAAGGTGCTGGCCAAAGTTCGGAAATCCAAGCCAACGAGATAGAAGTGCTCTGCACATGTGGCGCAGATTATCCCATGCAAAAGAAAGGTCAGACCTTTGAATACATGCGCCAACATGCACACATGCGTTTGCGTACCAATACGTTTGGCGCTGTGTTCCGCATTCGCCACAATATGGCGATGGCTATTCACCAATACTTCCATGAGCACGGATTCTTCTATTTCCACACCCCTATCATCACAGCCTCTGACTGCGAGGGTGCGGGACAAATGTTCCAAGTGACCACCAAAAACCTCTACAACCTCAAGAAAGACGAGGAAGGTAAGATTGATTACTCGGATGATTTCTTCGGCAAACAAACCAGTTTGACCGTATCGGGTCAGTTGGAGGGCGAGCTCGCTGCTATGGCATTAGGTAAAATCTACACCTTTGGTCCTACCTTCCGTGCTGAAAACAGCAACACTCCACGCCACTTGGCAGAGTTTTGGATGATTGAGCCAGAGGTAGCGTTTATCCAAAAAGACGAACTCATGGACCTCGAAGAGGACTTCATCAAATACTGCGTTCGCTGGGCATTGGAGCACTGCAAAGATGACTTAGAGTTCCTCAACCAATTCGTGGATAAAGGTCTTATTGCACGTTTGGAGTCCGTGATCAAAACAGACTTCGTGCGTCTCACCTACACCGAGGGTATCAATATCTTGCAAGAAGCTATCAAAAATGGCAAGAAGTTTGAGTTCCCATGCACATGGGGAGATGACTTGGCGTCAGAGCACGAGCGTTACCTCGTAGAGGAGCACTTCAATAAACCAGTCATCATGTCAGACTATCCAAAGGATATCAAGGCCTTCTATATGAAGATCAACGAGGATGACAAAACCGTACAAGGTACCGACGTGCTCTTCCCACAAATCGGTGAGATCATCGGTGGTAGCGTACGCGAGGAGAGCCTCGACAAACTCAACGCAGAGATTGAGCGCCGCGATATTCCTATGAAAGATATGTGGTGGTATTTGGATACCCGCCGCTTTGGCGCTGCTCCTCACGCTGGCTTCGGCTTAGGCTTCGAGCGTCTGATGCTCTTCGTAACTGGTATGCAGAACATCCGTGACGTGATCCCATTCCCACGTACTCCTAAGACAGCTGAATTCTAATAACCATACAATAAACAACAAAGCTTATGCGTAACACTATTTATGCTGTAATCCTTGCTATCGCTACTTCGTTTGCTGCGAACCTAAATGCACAAACGCGATTAGCAGGACGACTCGTGTCGGTCGAACAGCAAGCTATTGAAGGGGCTACGGTGACTTTGGCTAATCAAGGTATTACTACTACCACCAATGCTGAAGGTCGTTTCTCCCTCACTTATCTTGAAGCGATTGATGAAGAAGTAATCGTCGAAGCGTATGGGTATATTTCTGATGTACTTTTAGTTCAACTCGTAGAAAATCAACTAACTGACATGGGAGATATTACCATGATGGTTGATGTGGCAAATGAGATGAAAGAAGAAGTATTGCTCAACTTAGCTGAGATGGATCTTAATGATGATGAGGGTAAAAGTCAATCTATTTCCTCTGCATCAAGCGCGAGTCAGGATGTTTTTAATAGTACAATATCATTCGCATGGTCTAACGCCCGTTATCGCGGTCGCGGATACGAGCAAACATACGAGCAAAACTACATTGAAGGACTTTCGTTTAACTCTGCCGAGCGTGGACAATTCAACTTCTCTGCAATGGGTGGTTTGAACGATGCAAGCCGCTATAAAGAAGTTGTAGAAGGTATCGAAGCTAATAACTTCACATTTGGTTCAATCGGTCAAGCTACCAACTACTTGCAATCTGCCACTAACTATGCGCAAGGTTGGAAAGTGGCCTTAGCTGGTACCAACCGTAACTATAAAGGTGCTGCACGTGCTACCTACTCCAGCGGATTAATGGAAAATGGTTGGGCATTCGCTGCACAATTAGCATGGCGTTATACTCCTTATATTGATGTAAAAGGTCAAATTGGCGAGGGTATTGCTTATAGTTCTGTAGGTTATTTCCTTACCGCAGAAAAGCAATGGGGAAAAGATAAACGCCTCTCCCTCATTACCTTTGGTGCGCCTACTCGCCGTGGTCAATCATCTGCACTTACACAAGAGACCTATGATTTGACCAACCAATACAATAAGACCACATGGGGACACAACAATTATAACCCTTATTGGGGCTACCAAGATGGCAAAGTGCGCAATTCTCGTATTGTACATTCTTATGATCCAACTGCAATCATCAGTTTCGATTGGAAGATTGACGAAGAGAATAAGTTGAAAGTTGCAGCAGGATACCACTATTCCATGTACTCCAACTCTGCGCTTACATTCTACAACGCACCTGATCCACGTCCTGACTACTACCGCAACTTACCTTCCGCCTTGTTGGATGGACAAATTGATAAGGATGGTTATTTTATTAGTCATGACTTGAATGGCAAACCATTGGGTGCAGTAACAGATGGTGGATATATCAAATACCCATTGGAGTACAATGGTATACCAGTTGGTCACTCTATCAATTTGGATACCTATGCGGCTCTGACTGATTTGTGGACTAGTCGTGATGACAACGCAACCCAAATCAATTGGGATGCGATTTATGCTGCAAACTATGCAAACAACGAAAACAACCCTACAGGTTCTGCACGTTATATCGTAGAACGTCGCCACAATGATATTCAAGAAGGTATGATTAACTTGAACTATCGCAATACATCTGTAGAGAATTTGACGATTACTGCTGGTTTAGAGGCGAAAGGAAGTCAAGGTATTCACTACAAAACCATTGATGATTTGTTAGGCGGAAAACAATGGATTGATGTGGATCCATTTGCAGAGCGTGATATCAAGGAGTTGGCAACCAACATCGGTCTTACACAAACTGATATTACATACGTAAAACAAAACGATTTGCGTAATCCAAATGCTGCTATTGATCAGCACGAGAGATTTGGTTACGATTATCGTATCAACATGGTCAATGCAAAGATTTGGGCACAAAACGAATGGAAATGGAATGCGGTAGACCTTTACTATGCATTGCAATTCTCCTACTCTTCTATGCAACGTACCACCGATATGTTAAATGGTCGTGCATGGTATTTGGCTAAATTAGGAGAACAATATAATCGCCATTATTACTATTTTGCTAACGAAGCAGACGATGTATTGGCTTCTGCGGCAAACAATAGTTTATCTCAACTCCCTACTCGACTAACAGGATATGCTCACCACTTCGTTGATCCTGCATTCAAATTGGGTGCTACATTCAAATTCGATGGTCGCAACCAATTGAAGATTAATGGTATGGCAGAAACCAAAGCACCACTCGCACGTGATGCTTATATCTCTCCTCGTGTACACGATCGCGCAGTAGAGAATATCTATCGCCATGACTATGCACGTTATTATGCCAAAGAAAATGGTACTTCATGGTTGCAGGAATACTTTGGTGCTAGCCAAAAGATTGCTGGTGGTGACCTAACTTATTCATTCAACTATCCGCTTGTCCGCGGTCGTATTACCGGATTCTATACTCGATTCTGGAATGGTACCGAGCTCAATGGTTACTACGACGACGAGGCACGTACCTTTGTCAACCAATCATTGACAGGTATCAATCGTCGTCACTGCGGTGTGGAAGCAGCTGCTGCTGTTAAGCTCGGCCTCTACTTCACTCTGACTGGTGTAGTAAGTGTAGGCGATTATCGCTATACCAGCAATGCATTGGCCATCACATCTGCTGAAAACGGTATGGCATTGGCAGAGAATGCACAAGGTCCTATCTATGAATTGCGCGACAGCGTATTGCTACAGGGATTGCGCGTAGCTACAGGTCCACAAGTTAATAGCAGTTTGAAACTCAGTTTCTTCCACCCTGACATGTGGTTTGCGGATATTACTGTAAACTATTTCGATTGGAACTATCTAGATTACGCCCCTGCTCGTCGTATGAAAGGTTTGTTCACCGGTACTCGTGCAGATGGAAGTGCTGTAAATGGTTGGTATGGTGAAGATTATACCAAATACGGTAGAGCTGACGTTAATCCGAATGCGATTATTGAAAATGAATATGACAAGTACGGCGTCCCTAAATTGAGATACCCATATAATTTGCTCTCAGATCAAGAGGTACTGACTGCAAATAACCCATTCCATCGCTTCTTGGTGGATGTAAGCATAGGTAAACTGATCTACTTGAAGAATCGTCAATCTATCTCTATCAACTTGACAGTAAACAACTTATTGAATAACACCCACTTCAAAACAGGTGGTTACCAACAAGCTCGTTTACCTCGTCAAACTATTCAGAAAGAGCCAGATGACAAAAATTCAATGATTGGTCCTAATATCTATAAATTCCCAGCTAAGTACTACTACGCAT
>CALCGX010000025.1 GCA_937901225.1 uncultured Bacteroidales bacterium
CGGAACTGAGCTTCGTCGAAAGCTTCGCCAAAACGTTTGGCAGCCTTCGCTACTTCCTTATTGATTTTTTCATCGTACTTAGCGAGTTGGTCTTCGATGAGCACGTCTGCGCGGTAGCGTTTTTTGCTATCCTTGTTGTCAATGAGTGGATCATTGAACGCATCTACGTGACCAGATGCTTTCCAAGTGGTTGGGTGCATGAAGATACTTGCATCAATACCCACGATATTCTCGTGGAGCATGGTCATAGCGTCCCACCAGTATTTCTTGATGTTGTTCTTGAGTTCTACACCGTTTTGTCCGTAGTCATACACAGCGCCGAGACCGTCATAAATCTCGCTGCTAGGAAAAACGAAGCCGTACTCTTTGCAGTGTGCGACTAGTTTTTTGAAGGTTTCTTCTTGTGTTGCCATATCTATAAAAGTTCTAAAAGTTTCAAAAGTTGTAAGTGTTGAAAGGGGTGAAAAGACCCTATTACGCAATTTGGCTACAAAGGTACAATAAAAATTGCAGATATGCAAGTGAAAAAGCGAAAACTAGAAGAAAAATCAAAAAGTGTTGCATATTTGCAAAAAAAGTTGTATCTTTGCAGGCTAAATTAGGATAGGAGTATAGTTGTGTCTTAAAAACGAACAATTATGAAAAAACTATTTTTGATTCTTTGGGTGCTTGCTGGTTGGATGCCTGTAGCATATGCCCAGGTGGAAGTGTTGTTAGAAGAGCCGTTTGCTGAGTCTTTAGGTTCGTTTACGTTGGACGAGCAGAAATACCCAGGATGTACATATGCATCTATGTGGTACGTGGATCGTTCTTACAAGTATGCCAAAGTGACTGCCAATAAAGGTGGTCAGTCCTTGGGTGCTAGTGATTGTAAGTTGATTTCGCCTATACTGAATACACAAGGTTGTACGAAAGTAGTATTGCGCTTTGAACATACAACATACGCTGCCAACAGTACTTCGGACGTGGCTTATAGTATGGTCAAAGTGAGTAAGGATGGTGTTAATTGGATGCAGGTCGCTATCCCGACATGGCCAACCAAACGTTGGGGTTTTGTCGCTTGTGAGATAGATTTGACTGCATACGCTTCAAACAAGATGCAATTTATGTTTGAATATGTGTCCACTGTCAGTTATGCAGGTACTTGGGAGGTGAAAAATGTGGTGGTTGAAGGTTGGTGGCCAGGCGAGCCTGATTGTCCTTACGAGCATTTGGATGGCATGACTTCATTCGCTTTACGTAAAGCCTTATGTGAAGATATCTCACAGCATACCATGTTGAGTTATAATCAGATTCGAGGAGATAAAGCCAAAGTGGATGTACGTGCTGATGGCAAGATTTGGGATATATATTCAGGTTATGATTTTTATCTGTCGGACTATTGCTCAAATATTGATATCGTGGAGGGAGAGTGCTATAATCGTGAGCACGTGCTGCCGAAATCATGGTGGGGTGGTTCTACCTCCGAACCCATGTACACCGATCTCCACCACGTGTATTCGGTAGATGCAATGGCTAATGACAAGCGTTCGGCCTGGATATATGATGAGGTGAAAAGCACAAGTTGGAGCAACAATTTAGGATCTAAGTTAGGCACTAGCGCTAATTGGAGTGGTGAAACTGCCTTTGAACCTGTGGATGAATACAAGGGAGATGTAGCTCGTGTGTATTTCTACATGCTGACTTGCTATATGGACAAAGATTTCACGCAAGGAGGCAAGGGTTATCGCTATTTCAGTTATAGCAATGGTGTGTGTGATTTTCAGTCTAAATCGTTAGCATTGATGCTGAAATGGCATCGACAAGATCCTGTATCTGACAAGGAGATAACTCGCAATGCGAAAGTATCTGATCTTCAGGGGAACGTGAATCCCTTTGTGGAGCAACCAGCCTTGGTAGAATATATTTGGGGAACGATGAAAGGCAAACCGTATGACTGCGATGGTGAAGTGTTGCCGCCTGATCCAGGTGTAGTGGATGGGGCGATTACTTGTCAAGAGGCTAGAGAGAAAGCGTTGGCATTGGCGCAAGGCAGTCAGTCTTCGGCTGAATATGTGGTAGTCGGGTATGTGACATCGCTGAATGGATCTTATAGCACGCAATACAGCAGCCAAACATTTTGGGTGGCAGATACTCCAAATGGTGGAAATGTGTTCTATGCATATCAATGTTATAACGATGCTCCTGTAGTGAAGGGAGATAAGGTTTCATTGACAGGTAAGTTGCTGAATTACAATGGTACTCCAGAGATGAAATGGGGACAAACCGAGGTGTTAATACCTGCTATTGAAACTGCTGTTGAGGAAATTGGTGTTTTAGATTGGAATGCCGAGGACGTGGAGGTATATTCAGTAACAGGTCTGCATATGTCCGCTTCGCGCGAGAATTTACCACAAGGTATATACATATTACGTAGCGGTGAGCAGACACACAAAATGATTGTTCGATAAATGATAGATAACCAGATACAGACATATTATTTCTTGGGGATAGGCGGTATCGGTATGAGTGCGTTGGCACGATACTTTGCTGCTAAAGGGGCATGTGTGTTGGGATATGACCGCACGCCTTCGCCATTGACTAAAGAATTGGAGGCAGAGGGGATAGCCGTGCAGTATGACGATAGCCTAGATACTGTGAAAGCGTTGGATATTGCTAATACTATAGTCGTGCGAACACCTGCTGTGCCAGAGGATTTTGCTGTATATGTCTGGTTGAAAGAACAGGGATTTCAGATATTGAAAAGGGCTGAAGTGTTGGGTCTAGTTACACGTTCAGAGCGAGCTTTATGTGTTGCAGGCACGCACGGAAAGACAACTACTAGTACGATGTTAGCGCATATCTTGCACCAATCGCATGTAGGTGCGAATGCGTTTATGGGTGGAATAGCAAATAATTATGGAAAGAATCTGTTATTAGACCAAGAGAGTGATTTGGTGGTCGTTGAAGCAGACGAATTTGATCGTTCTTTCCATCACCTGACACCATATATATCCGTGATTACTAGCATGGACCCTGACCATTTGGATATTTATGGTACAGAGGAAGCCTATCGCGAGAGTTTTATGCATTATGCTTCGTTGGTACAAGAGGCATTGGTGGTGAAGAGTGGATTAAAGTTTCATGTAGAGAGTTTAAAAGCAAGGGTGTATACCTACGCTGTAGGAGAGCAGGCAGACTTCTATGCGGATAATGTGCAGGTACGAGACGGGGAGATACGATTTGATTTTTACACTCCGATGGGGAAAGTGGCTGATATTCAACTGGGGGTACCTGTTTGGGTAAATATAGAGAATGGTGTGGCAGCTATGGCTGTGGCATGGTTGATGGGCGCGACCGATGAAGAATTACGCAGCGGAATGAGCACATTCTCAGGTGTTTACCGCCGATTTAATATGCATGTAAATACTCCACAAGTAACCTATGTGGATGATTATGCACACCATCCAATGGAGTTGAAGGCAAGTATTGAATCGGTAAGAAAATTATATCCCAATAGACATGTGATAGGTGTATTCCAACCTCATTTATTTACGCGCACGCGTGATTTCGTAGATGAGTTCGCGGAAGTGTTGAGTACCTTGGATGAGGTGGCATTATTGCCTATCTATCCTGCTCGCGAAGAACCAATTGCTGGGGTGAATAGCGAATGGCTGTTGGAGAAGATTGCTACCAAACGAGCCTTAGTGTTGCCTAATATATTAGCGAAATACTTACGTGAGCGCGTCAAGAACTGTATATCAAAAGGCAAACCTTCGGTAGTAATCACTATGGGCGCTGGAGATATAGACCGATTGGTGAATGATATAACTAAATCCTTAATAATATGAAAAGAATAATAAAGAAAGTCGTGCTATTGTCCGTAGCGATATTGTGCTGCGGAGCAGTAGTGTTGGGCGGGGCATGGTGTTCTGCTCAGCGTGATTCCTCGCCATGCACAGAGGTGCATATTGTGGTGCAGGATAGTATGGAACGTCAGTGGGTGGATGCAAATGAGTTAGAGAACTATTTGCGTCGTCACCATGTGTATCCTTCTGGACTGACGATGGAGCAGATTGATTGTCATGCCATTGAGCAGTGTTTGCTGGGGCATGAGATGGTGCGAGAGGTGGAGTGTTATAAGTCCCCTTTCGGTCATGTGTGCGTAGATGTAACTCAACGCATACCAATGCTGAGTGTAGTAACCAATGATGGGTGTTATTATGTGGATTCAGATCGCCGTGTAATGCCTGTGCGTAAGCAGATTGATGTAGATGTGCCTGTGTTTAGAGGTGCGGTTAGTCAACGTGCAGCCACAGAGGAGTATTTCGATTTTGTATCTTGGCTCTGCGATAATCGCTATTGGAAATCACGCATTCATGATATCCATGTATCAAATCCTAAGTCGCTGGTTTTGAAACAAGAGGGGCATGATGCTAAGATACTATTGGGTGCCTTGGATGGGTATGCAGACAAGTTGAATAAGTTGCAGAAATTATACACCAAGGGTTTTGATGAAATTGGGTATCCAGAGTGTAGAGAGTATGATTTACGCTTTGAAGGACAGGTGATTAGTAGGAAGTAGTGAGTATGGCAAAGAAACGACAAATATTACAATCAGTCCCTCTCGTGGCAGTAGATTTGGGCAGCCATGGTGTACGAGCAATGGCAGCAGAGATGACTACTGGCGGGTTGCTCCGCATATTGGGAGTGGAGACCTCGAATAAGTTTGAGTGTGTGGAGAGAGGTATCGTAACCAATACTTCGGATGCTGGTTTTATGATCAACGAAGTGTTGAAAAAACTATCCAATCGCGTGCGTGTAGAGGCACTACCTTCTGCGTTTGTTTGTGTAGGCGGACGCACCATGCAGGTGGTGGCAGTGCATTCTACTCGTGACCAAGTACGCAGAAAAGAGATTGCTCAGCCTTTGTTGGATGCGATGGAAGTTGAGTGTAAGCAAAAGATAGAAGCGCGTAATCCCGATGTGGCTGTATTGGATCTGGTACCATATTTCTATAAGTTGGACGGTGTTGAGCAAGAACATCAACCTACCGAAAATCAGCGTGCTGCATTAGTGGAAGCTCACTTTATTGCTTTTGTTGGCAAAAAGGAATTGGAACAAAAGATTGTAGATAGCTTCAATCGCTCAGCTAAGCGTTTGGAACATATTTATGTGCGTCCTGATGCACTGATGAATGCCATCACTACCGATGAAGATATGGCTAATGGTTGCGCAATCTTGGATATGGGCGCGCAGACGACTACCTTGACGGTGTATAAAGGCAATCAGTATCTATACAACAAAGTAGTACCTCTCGGTGGATATGATATCACGCGTGACATTGAGCAGATTGGTATTTCCTTAGCATATGCAGAGCAGTTGAAGTGTAAATATGGTTATGCATCTGCAGATATGGTGTCCACCAATCATCGCTTCCGTTTGCCTGCGCCTACCATGCCTCAAGGTGAAGTGGCGGTGATGGCAACCGAGATAGCAGATATTATTTCCGCTCGATTAGAGCAAATGCTCACACCCTTATTGGATGTCCTCAACGCAGAGGCTAGTCGTTTTAGAGTATTGTATGTGACTGGAGGTGCTGCCATGTTGCAAGGTCTAGTAGAATATATTCAGGCTAAGACTTCTATCCCTGTAATGTATGGTTCGCATGCATCGTGGTTGACTACGGATACGCCAGACGAGATGTGTATGCCTACGTATTCCTCCTTGGTAGGTACCTTGCTCTTAGGGGCAGATTATCGCAATAAGCACCCTGAAGTCACCACTTCTGGGGAAGGAATATTGGATATCATCAAGGAGAAAACATTAACGATATTTACCGATCAAACAGGATATTAATCAATGTGTAATTAATAAATCTACAAGATATATGATAGATGTAATTGATGCTTTGGGTTTGGATATAGCTCAAGATTCCATTATTAAAGTGATGGGCGTAGGTGGTGGTGGCTGTAATGCTGTCAACTATTTGTACTCCCAAGGAGTGAAGGACGTCACCTTCTTAGTTTGCAATACCGACAAGCAGTCCCTCGAGCGTAGCAGCGTACCTGCTAAATTGCAATTAGGTCCTGGCCTTGGAGCTGGTGGCAAACCTGAAGTTGCACAAGAATATGCCGAGCAAAATCGTGAGCGTATCAAGGAGTCCTTAAATGATGGTACCAAGATGCTCTTTCTTACCGCAGGAATGGGTGGTGGTACAGGTACTGGTGCTTCATCGGTGGTGGCTTCTGTAGCGCGCGAGATGGGTATCCTGACTGTTGGAATTGTCACTATTCCTTTCACATTCGAAGGTCCAAAGAAGATCAAAAAGGCCATGATTGGTGTGGCGCAACTGGCTGAACAAGTGGATGCTATCTTGGTGATTAACAACGAGAAATTGCGCCAGATATATCCTGACCTCAATATGCTCAATGCCTTTGCCAAGTCGGATGATGTGGTGGCAAATGCAGCGCGTGCAATTGCTGAGATTATTACCGTTCCTGGTTATATCAATACCGACTTTGCCGATGTGTACAATACCCTCAAGAATGGCAATGTAGCGATTATGAGCGTAGGTGTGGCTAATGGCGAAAACCGTATCACTCAAGCTATTCACGAGGCATTGCACTCGCCATTGGTAAATAGCGATGTGCGTGGAGCAACACGTTTGTTGTTGCAGATTTATACGACTACCGAACATGCACTAATCATGTCCGAGATTGACCAAATCCACACTTTTGTCAGCGAGATAGGCGAAGATGTAGAAGTGCAATGGGGCGCATCACTCGATGAAACGCTTGAGGATAAAGTGCGTGTTACCATCATTGCTACGGGGTTTGAGGTGTCTAATATCCCTGGCTTGGACGATGTAGTCGGTAAGAAGACGGTAGAGGAGGCTATCAAGATTCATTATGAAGATGCCAAGACTATAGAGCCTGCAGAGGTAGAAGTCGCTCCAGCTAATGATACTCCTGCACAAGTTGCCGAAGCACCTTCACAAATGACTCCACAACCAGTTGTTCATGAGAATGGTGATATTGTGCTTGACTTTGGCGACGATTTTGACTCGCCAGAACCAGCCGATAATCCATCAACGGGGTTAGGTGGCTTTGCAGGTTGGATGCGCGGACGTAGATAATGCCCAAATCATGTCATCCATTCTTTCCACATGCTCACGAGCAATCTTGGAGGTCTTATTCCCTTCTTGCTGTGTGGCTTGTGGGCATAAATTAGTACAAGGGGAGCAGACCATCTGCTCCTCTTGTCTTAATGCAATTGTGCGTACTGAGCACATGTTTTTGCCCAATAATGGTATTGATATGCTCTTTGCTGATTGGATAAAAAAGGAGCGGCGAGCAGTCCATTATGAGCATGGAGTAGCTTTTGCTTTTTACAATCGTGAACGTGGACAATTGCTTCGCTCACTCATAGATCGTGGTAAATTTGGTGCTTTTCCTAATCCAATGGTCTTCCACGAGTTAGGTCGTGTTGCAGCGATGGACTATCTGGACTCAGAGCTCTTTGATGATGTAGATGTCTTAGTGCCAGTTCCTTTGCACCCTCGTCGGTTACGACAGCGGGGCTTCAATCAAGCAGAATACATTTGCAAAGGCTTACATTCCATCACCAAGATTCCAATAGACACCTCGCATCTTGTTCGTACAAAAAATAATCCACACCAATCGCGCTCCAATTTTGACAAACGCCATGAGAATGTCCTAGATTTATTCGCTATGCGGTATCCCGAAGAATGGAAGAACAAACATATTCTTTTGGTAGATGATGTCATTACATCAGGAGCAACACTGTTTGAATGTATGAAACAAATGACGCCTATTCGAGGATGTCGAATAAGCGTCTTTGCACTTGGTTGGGCACATAATTGATGCGTTAGTCCCTTTTCTTTCTCGAAACCACACCGTTACCACTCCATTACCACTTCGTTAGTATAGTGGTGTTTCCCCGTAGGTTGCCACTATTTTTTATAGCGCTTAATAATGGTCTTCGCAATGAAATAGATTACAGCCACAGCCAGCAATGCCATAATAGCGATGCTCAATTCGTGGCTATAAGCATGGATGAGATCCATTTGTCCGTGGGCGATATAGCCCAGCAATGCTAAAATCACATTCCAAATACTGGCTCCCAAGAAGGTGTATAGCAAGAACTGACCGAAATTCATCTTGCTCAATCCAGCAGGAATACTGATTAACTGGCGAATACCAGGAATCAAGCGACCGACGAAGGTGCTCACCTTGCCATGATCATTGAAATAATCCTCTGCTTTCTTTACTTTCTCCGATGACAACAAACATAGATGTCCCACCTTGCTATCCGCAAACGCATAGATGATTGGACGACCGAGCCACATCGCTAATAGGTAGTTGATAATAGCACCCAGCATAGCACCTATCGTACCGAAAAGTACGATAAGCAGCACATTGATGGGATAGCTATCTGTGGCATGTAGTGTGCTGTCCTCTTTACCCGCTACATAGGCTGCGGGAGGAATGACAATCTCGCTTGGGAAGGGTATAAAAGATGATTCCACCGTCATGAGCAGCGTGATACTCAGGTAATTCATATTGTTGGCATACCAGTTCTCCACTTTCATCACCATACTCTCCTCTTGTGGCACAGTCACGGTGCTATCATTGACCACTTGCGCATTTGCACTCAAAATCGCAGTTGCTACTAACGCAACAATAAAAAGAATCTTTTTCATTTAATTTGATTTAGTTTGATTAGTTCAATTCGCCGTTCTAGAAAATCTCGGTTACTTTAATATACTATAATTTTGGTTGTGATAAATCCTAGATTAACGACTCACTTCCCACTGCTCCAATGTCTGGGTCAGTTGGTCGAATGTTTTTACTTTGCTCTTCTCGCGTACTTCATTAATCTGCTCATTCACAGCCATGTCGTATGACTCTTCTTCTACATTGCGTATCACACCGAGAGCGATAGGAAGCCCCCTCTCAATCTCCCCTTCTATGGGAGACGTTGTGCCTGTGCCCCTCCCTTGAAGGGAGGCTGGAAGGGTCGAACCCATCATTGCAAGCATTCGATGCAGCGTTGGATCTTGCATAGTGGCATCGTGTGTGAGTACGCGTGGGTCATCGGCTGGTACGACGATGAGTTGAGGTATCAATCCTTGGTTATAGTCCAATGCCAAACCTTTGTCTTTCTCTTTGCCGAAGATCATCTTCTCGCCATGACGAAGCACGATACTGCGCTCGGCACGCTCTTCGCGGTCGGCAATCCAACTATGTGTACCGTTGTTGAAAATTACGCAGTTCACTAGACACTCTATCACGCTAGCACCTTTGTGCTGATGACCTTGTACCATACAGTCCACTGTAGTTGGCATATCCACATCCAGCGTGCGGGCAAAGAATGTGCCTCTAGCACCAAATACCAATTCCGCAGGGATGAATGGACGCTCCACTGTGCCAAACGGACTGGACTTGCTTACAAATCCTTTAGGCGAAGTAGGGGAGTACTGACCTTTGGTAAGACCATATATCCTATTATTAAAAAGACAGATATTCAAATCCACATTGCGGCGCAACTCATGGATAAAATGGTTTCCACCGATCGCTAAGCAATCACCATCGCCTGTCATTTGCCATACGCTGAGTTCAGGATGGCTAGTCTTGACACCAGTGGCAATAGCCGCACCACGACCATGAATAGTATTAAAACCGTAGGTGTTCAAATAGTGAGGCATGCGGCTCGAACAGCCGATACCTGAGATCACCACTGTTTGATGGGTAGGTATACCCACTTCAGCCATTGCTTTTTGCAATGCCATGCAGATAGCATGGTCACCACAACCAGGGCAAAACTTCACATATTGATTGCTCTTAAATTGACTTGCTTCCATACTATGATTTATAAGGAGTTTTTGACAAAGTTAACTATGCGGTCAACCGCAAATGGTTGTGCGGTGAGTTCGTTGTATTGCTCCAACGAAACACCTGCTATCTTGCTTCGTAAATATGCCGCGAACTGTCCGCTATTCAATTCGCACACCATGATGCGTTTGTATTGGCGCAACACCTCTTCAGTGTTTTTAGGTAGCGGGTTAATATAGTTGAAGTGTGCTAATGCACATCCAAGCTCGTTGGCTGCTGCGTGCAGGTGTCCTTCGGTGCTTCCCCAACCAATAAGTAGCGTGTCGCTTTGCGGGTTGCCTTGTACTTGCAGCAGAGGTATTTGGTTCGCCACCTGCTCAATCTTTGCTTGGCGTGCGATCGCCATGCGTTGGTGGTTCTCGGGATTGGTGGAGATAGTACCTTTTTCAGCATCGCGCTCCAAACCGATATTGCGGTGTTCGTAGCCTTCCATACCTGGGTATGCCCAGTAGCGCACGCCGCGCTCATCGCGCAGGGCGGGGTTGTAGTTGCCTTTTAGTTCTTCTGGTACGTTTTGTGGTTGAATTGGAGGCAGTTCGCTCAATTGAGGAATACGCCATAGCCCCGTGCCATTCGCCAAGTAGGTGTCGGTCAATAATACCACAGGCGTCATGTTCTCTAGCGCAATCTTACATGCTTCATACGCATAGTCGAAGCAGTTAGCAGAGCTGGAGGCAGCGATTACCACAGCGGGACACTCGCCATTGCGACCATAGAGCGCTTGCATCAAGTCTGTCTGCTCTGTTTTGGTTGGAAGTCCTGTGCTTGGTCCTCCGCGTTGCACATCAATCACTACCAATGGCAATTCTGCCATCACTGCCAATCCAATGGCTTCGCCCTTGAGGCTTAGTCCAGGCCCTGAAGTACTAGTGGCAGCTAAATCACCTGCGAAGGCAGCACCAATAGCAGTACATACACCTGCAATCTCATCTTCAGCTTGCACCACCATCACACCCATATCTTTGCGAGCAGCGAGTTCGTGCATAATATCGGTAGCAGGTGTGATAGGGTAACTGCCCAAGAACAGACGTTTACCACATTTCTCAGCTGCGGCAATCAGTCCCCACGC
This sequence comes from uncultured Bacteroidales bacterium, assembly GCA_937901225.1. Classification (GTDB taxonomy): domain Bacteria; phylum Bacteroidota; class Bacteroidia; order Bacteroidales; family Paludibacteraceae; genus Colicola. The sequence continues at coordinate 10,966 of CALCGX010000025.1, forward strand.
TGTAGCCTTGTTGCCTGCGATAGAGGCATAGGTACCTTGGGGCAGTTCCTGGGATTTCTCCACATTCATCGTTTGGATATTCAGCGCGAGGTTTTGTCCGTAGTTAAAGCCGTCGGTGAGCACCTTTACGTTAGGTGCGATTAACTGTGGCTTCTTCTGGAACTTACTCTCGAGGAAAGCAACCGCCTTATCCACAGGGCGATTGAAGAGCCAGCAGACCAGTCCGAGGGCAAACATATTGCGTGACTTGAGCACAGACTTGTTGTCCAGCCCCATGTCTTTGAGCGCCTCTTTGGTGAGTTCCGTTAGAGCTACAGGTATGATTTGTACCGACTCAGGAATCCCAAGTTCGGTAAATGGATTATCTGTCGTATAGAGTGCTTTCTCTAGGTCTTTTGCAGTAAGCGAATCAGTATCTACAATGATAACTGCATCACGCTTGAACATTGAGCCTTCTGCATTCCATTTGGCACCTGCTTGGTTGAATTTCGAACCCAATGCACATACTTTCAGCGCGGCAGCGTTCATGGCTACAATCACATCGGCTTGGTCGCCAGGGGTATAGACACCAGTACCTAATTGTACTTGGAAACCGCTTACGCCACCTAATGTGCCTTGAGGCGCACGAATCTCGGCAGGAAAATCGGGTAGGGTACTGATTTCGTTACCGAGGATAGCGCTTAGTGAAGCAAACATCGTGCCGGTCAGCTGCATACCATCGCCCGAATCGCCACAGAAGCGAATAACGATACGTTGTTTTTGCATAATTGTCCAAATTTAAAATCGTGCAAAGGTACAACAAAAAATGCACATTAGCAAAACAAAACAGCAGAAAGTTTATTTTCAATGCCGTTTTTTGCTAATGGGCTGCATTTAGCGGGGTAGCTATGAAGAATAAATCACTATGATGATATGATCTCGAAGCGACGTCTCTGTCGTTTAATTACTTTTCAGACTATTCTGACTTTTAGAACCTTGGGAACTTTTGGAACCTATATACTCCCTATCCTCACCGCCTGTTGTCTGATTCATATTTTTTATAACTCCTGAACTTTAACCTATTTTTAATACGTTTTTGCAAACGTTAGCGAAAAGAAAACCTCCTTTTTTATCACTAAGATTTTGGTAATTCAAAAATTATGTATAATTTTGCAGCCTCGTATGCGCCTTTATTAAATAATAAGGCACTTATTAGATTTGTATAATCGATTAATCCTTATGTCACATAAGGTGTAGAATCAACAAAATAATGACTATCTACTGCGGCTCAAAATACTTGATTTGCGCCCTCCAAAATAGGGGGGGGCAAAATTTGTGCGCAGTTAACAAATCTCCTCTTAAACTTGCGTTTTAATGCGTTGTAGCGAGTGTTGCGTCCGACAGCTACAATCGCGCTGTCGTGTGTATTGCTGACTAAAATACTCACCGATGAGTTATCGCGGTTAAGAGAGAAAAACGAAAATTATTTTTATTGAGATAATAAAATAGATTACTATCATGAAAAAATGTGTTAACAACCTATTGGTATCGCTACGACTGGTGGTTTTACAAGGAGTGAAAGCAGGCTTCAAGTGGAACAATGCAGCATTTCGGTGTGTTATGCTGGTGGTCATGTTGAATTTTGTAGTGATACATGTTTCAGGCGAAGTAACTAATGGCATTGGTATGTTTTCTGTATCGTCCACTAAGATGGTTGCTTTCGCTCCTGGAAACTTGCAACGTAATTTAACTACTGAGACGTGGATGTTCGCTAGTGAGCAGTACGAGATGTTGGGTGTAGCCAATGTCACTGGCGGAACGGTCACCTCTGATGGTGGTGGCTATGGCAAAGAAAACAAAACAGGTACTGATCTTGCTCGCAAAATTGATCTCTTTGGTTGGAGTTCCACGGAATCGAATCCGCTAAATAGTTTTGGCGTTAGTATAGGTGACGTAGATAGCTATTATGCAGGCGATTTTCTCGAATGGGGACAAAATGTGATAGGCAACTATGCGCGCAATACCTGGCATACCTTGACATATGTCGAGTGGGAATATATGCGATACCATCGCACCAATGCCGATAATCTCATCGCCATTGCGCGAATTGATTTTGCAGGAGTGCCAAATGCGAATGGCGATGCGTATGTCAATGGATTGATCCTACTGCCTGATAACTGGAACGATGTCAAGCCTTCTGATCTCACGATTACGCCAGGATTTCATGCAAAAAATAGCTCAGGTGTCGCGCACGAGACGCATTTTGTGAATATCAATTTTATAAATATCGCAGAATGGAAAAAGCTAGAGGCCGCAGGTGCGGTCTTCTTGCCCGCTGGTGGTATGCGCTCACACACGCAAGCCAATGTGAGTCCCAAACCTGTGACAGGAGTGTTCAATACCCGATATACAGGTCACTACTGGACCGCTAAGCCACGAGATGATGGAAATGCAGGCGTATTTGAATTCAACTCCGCATCAGCTGGATTGGGTCCTAAAAAACGCTATGCTGGTCGCTCGGTGCGCCTGGTTAAAGATACACTTCCACTCCAAGTAGATGCTACCAATCTCATGGTGACATCCACTGCTGGTCAGAAGATTAGCACATCCGTGCGCCTCACGCTCTCCAACTATATGGGGGCATCCACTACGATTACTGGCTATAGTGATAATGCGGCATTTACAGTAACAACACTGTCCAATGTAGGTCCTGGCGAGTATGATTTGATTATCCATTACACGCCTACTGCCACCTCCGATGGTACAGAGACTGCTACCATCACCCTCAATAGTTCTACTCGGAGTGGCAAAACTACTTTCACAGTCACTGGCCGTCACCTGCCTAAGAACTTCGTTATGGCTGCAAAAGTGGATGATGAATGGATGGCACTCACTGCAGATATATTGGGCAATGGCTTGCAAAAGGCCGTACCAATTGTGGTGGACGATGTGCTTAGTCCTACGAAGGCCACCTATGTACTCAATAGTTGCCAATACCAATTGCTTGGTCTGACGAACACTCGCTATACGGTCAACGGCGATGCTGCGCACCTATACAGCACCCAAACGCAGAAGGTGCTGGGGGCTTCTAATAGCACGAGTACTAAGACCCATCTTCATACAAATGACACTCATACTAATGCGCAAAACGCAGCCAATGCCCTTTTCTATGAGTGGAACTTGGTGTCTGAGGACTTGGTACACTATACAATCACCAATAGCAATACTACTTCTGGATGGGCATCCTATCGCACGCTCGGATTTAATACGGCTACAGGCATGTGGGGTATGTATCCCGAAGATGCTACTATCAACCACGACATCCTCCTATTGCCGATAGAAAACGTCATCGCCGAAAATATAGAGGTGATGGAATGGGATACGAATGGCATGGTGCTTCGTTTGGAAAATGCGAGTTCGGGAAATATCAATATTAGATTGGGCGGAGCCACTACTCGCGTACCTGTCACCCGTATCAATGGCAGTGACCTATACCAAGTCAGCGATTTCTCCCTTTTTAACTATGATTGCGAGACCATGATCATTTACGACGATTCTAACAACGGAGTCATCCTGCGCAAACCTATCCTTGTGACTGGCAATGCCTTGAGCACGGCTTGGAGATATAACGATTGTCCTAATTGCGACATCGTAGTGCTCAACGGAGCAAAGCTGATGGCTTATACTCCTCATCTTGATTATGCCAATATCTATGTATATCCAGGCGGAAAACTGGAACTTGATGGCTACAGCATGGGCGTCAATCAGCAGGTATATCTGCGTGGTGGCTACTCTTGGCTTCACCCTACCACCTATGCCCTACCAGAGGTGTATATCAATGGCACTGTCAACTTCCGTGGCAGCGATAATATCATCTACGACTACTATATCCAAAACTACAAGTACTATCAGTTCGCTTTGCCATACAGCGTGCCACTAGCCAATGTAACTGACGAGGCGGGTTATGATAATTTCCCAGTATGGGTGAAGCACTACAACGGTGCCCTGCGTGCTGCTGACGCATCGGCTACCAGTTGGGAGTGGTACTATGGTGATAACTTCGAAGCTGGCGTTGGCTACGTCATCGCAGCGCAGCCTCGCCAAGTGGGTAATGTGGCCAACCGTCCGCTGTCTATTATCCGCTTCCCATTGGGCAACGAAGCAATCACTCAGGCAGAAGCCAACAAGAGCGTGGCTACTACAGCTCACGGCATCGATGGCTATAAGGCGGGCAGCGTTACAGCCAACAACGTGGGTTGGAACTATGTGGGCAACCCATTCCTCGCTACATGGCAAGGTAGTATCGGTCATCAACAACTGCAAGAGCATTTTGTTAACGACAAGTGGGATGGGTCATATGCATGGGTTGATGATCTGCTGCGATACATCACGGTGATGTCGCCAGAAGATGACTACGACTACGACCAGTATGTGGCAGCCAATGCGGAGCTCCGACCATTCAGCCCATTCTTTATGCAAGAAGTAGCAGATGGTGGAGCGGGCTCTATCAATTTTGCCGCGGCTAATCGCCTAATGAAAGCGCCAGCTCAGATGCTAACTGATGCACCACGCGGACAGTTTGTACAGATAGAGATAGCGGCTAATGGCGCAAAAGACCAAACTGGTCTATTCGTTAGCGAAAGCTATTCCAATGATTTGGACCTAGATGATTACGAGAAATTGTTTGATGTCCGTTTATATTAACTAACAATTATCGGTAATGAATATATAAATTTTTTAGTAACTGAAAACAGAGCAGAAGAATCTGCTCCGAGAATTTAAGTGTAGGAGGAAAAAGGTATGTCACGTATCGGAAGACT
>CALCGX010000026.1 GCA_937901225.1 uncultured Bacteroidales bacterium
TCCCTTCATGTTGTTATCTCTATGTAGCAAAAATGTTTTTTGCCCTTTTACTAAAGTAAAAAACTTTTTGTGCTCTTCGGCGTGCCTGGGACTGGGCAAATCTTGCTGTGGAGGTGCCTGGTGCGCCTTTTCGGCATCGCGAATGGTGTCGTTCCTCCATGGATGGTCTGGCGTTAAAGTCTTTGTAAATGACTGAAAATTCGTAAAAAATCCGTACCTTTGCCGCACACGTGCGGCTGTGTAGACAACGTTATGGTGTCGTCCCGATAGAGTAAAACGACGAGGGACTTCGATAGCCGAGTGTAACGAATAGGACAAACGAATTTATAACTAAATAAACAAACACAATGAGAAAAAAATTAGCAATGCTAATGGTGTCGTTCCTTGCATGCATAGGAACGATGATGGCTGCTGCTACTGATTTGCCTCAGGTTTCTACAGGAGACAATATCACGTGGTACACCATCAAGAATGTGCGCGGTAATGTGTATGCTGCGTTTACTGGTAGTGGTGCGAAGATGAAACTCAACTCGACCATAGAGAATGAGTCTTATCTGTTCTACTTTACCGAAGGCGAGAATGGCGGATACAAAATCCATAATGCTGCAACAAGCAATCTGTGTGCAGGTCATAGCTCATGGACTGCTGAAGGCATTAACTGGTATCTGAGAGCAAACTCGAATAACAGTTATCCAGGTGTGTCAATCTCTCATACGGCAGACTTCTCTGGAGACAACAGTTGGAATGACTACCAGAATAAACAGACATCGTTGGACTATTGGGATGCTGAAGACGATGGTTCTGCATGGGTGATAGAACCGTATGATTATGATGCGAACATCGCTTCTTTGAAGGCTTCTAAACTTCAGATGTCTACTGATGCAGAAAAGCATTTCTACTACATCAAGAATCGTCGTGCTAATAAGTTTGCAAACTTCGTAGGTTTCGATATTCGCTTTACGCTGACTTCGGCTTCTACTGCAGGTTCATATTGGTATTTTGTGGATGCGAAGGCCGACCTTCCCGAGGGTACAGAGGTGCCCGCAGGTTATATGGCTTGCCGTATCTACAATGCGGGTCACACTCTCGCTGTAGAGAATACAAGTGGTTATATGAGTGAAAATTCAGGCGTAGATTATCCTGCCAAGATCTATTTCATCGGGAAGCACGATAATACATATTGGGATTATGTGATATATCCCTATAATGAAACTGGTGCAGGATGGAATAACCAGGGCGGTCAAGGAAAATATGTCGCAATCCATAGTTATGATGCCTTGGGCTCTATCTGGGCCATCGAGACCGCTGGTAAGTCTGAGTCTGACCTGATGAATGATGCCGCTACTGCCAAGACTAACGCTTTGGCATTTATCGAGGCTGCTGAGGCTGCCGACTATTTCACCTATTCAGCTGAGGCTGTTGCTACGGCAAAGGCTGCGGTGCAGAACTTGGATGTAGCAACCGACTTGGTTACCGCTACAACAAGCCACATCGCGATAGAGTCTGCTATGGCAACCTTGCAAGCAACAGAGAAGGGTACTGCAGGTCCTGTTGTGGGTGACTATATCATGCTTAAGAATAAATCAAATAATTGTTATTTGACCGATGGTCCTTCTACACTCCAAAACAAAGAAGGTACATTCGCTATGGTAAATACGGCTACTGCGGATCGTACTGCTGTTTGGCATGTTGTTGCAGGTAGTGTTGATAATAGCTTTAAACTGCAGAACTATAGCACTCAGAATTGTATTGGCAACATTACTATGTCGGCAGAGACGCCCACAATTCCTGCTGATCAAGAGGGTGCTGCTGATTTTGTTTGGGAGAATCAGAATGCGGCTTATACTTTATTTAAACCTGTCGGTGGAGGCAGCCACCAATATGGTCACCAAGGTTGGGGGCATCTTGTAGGTTGGGAGGCTAAGGAAGATCCTTCTCAATGGATTGTCTCTAAAGTATATCCTCTTACCGTAGTATATGAGATGGTTGGTGCAGAGCCCTATCAAATTGAAGAATTTGTAGAAGCAGATTCACCTTATACCATCACTGATAAGTTGGGTCAGGTTGCATCATGTGTTGTCGGTGATACTCCCATTGAGGGAAATAATGGCACATGGACCATTCCTGTAAATGGTGCTACCACCGTGACTGTGAAGCTGGAGAATAGCTTGTATGCTTTGAAGACAGCTGAAGGTACATATTTGAACTTTACATCTAAAGAGGTTGCTGGAGGACTTACCACTCAGGCAACTTTCCAAGATGAGGCTTCATACCTTAATATATTACCTTTGAATAATGCTTGTGCATTTGAGGATAGCAATAACCCCGGTGAGTATATAGGTGTTGGTGCTGCTAATGAAGATTGGCTTCTGAGTAAGAACTATGCTTTGTGGAAAGTTTCTGACCCAGAGAATGGCTTTGTAACTATTAGCAAAAATAGCAATTCCGAGCATCGTCTGGGTTCTGATGAAAATACCAATGCGGGTACGCCAATCTTTACTAATGTTGGCGCTGATTGCAACAAATGGCAAATTGTTAAAGCATATCCTCTTACCATTGTATATAAATCAAACGGCGAAACTCTTGGTGAGGAGTCTGTGACTGTTTGGGCTGACGATAAGTATACAATTGAACTTAGCGATGACTATGAAGGGCAGGAAATTGTGTCATGTGTTGCTACCAACGGAGTTGTCGTAGAGAAAGAAGGTGAGGTTTGGACAGTGGAGGCTACTGCAGCTGCTACAGTGACTGTAGAGCTTAAGAATACATACTATACTCCTGTCGTTGGCGATTATGTGCGCTTCGAGAATAAAGCGAAGGGCGGATACATGGCTGCTATGATGGATGATAATATGATTCGTCGCACCACCGACATGACCGATGGTAGAACACTTTGGCTCGTTGAAGCAGGTGACAACGGTAGTGTGAAACTGAAGAATGCTGCTACCGATAAATATATGGGTGGCATCTCTCAAAGTGCGAATGTGCTGCAGACAGCGACAGCGGCACAATTTACCATTTCTAATATCTCTGGCAAGTACATGACAATCCAGGAGACAGGTCAGGGCGACTTTGCTTTTGCCAATATGAATGAATGGGAAGGTGCATTTAAACTTGTTGGTTGGGAGAAGAGTGACAATGCCTCTCAGTGGGTAACCTCACAGGCATATCCTCTTACCATAATTGCTGGCGATGTCAAAGTAGTGAAGGCAGTAGAGGATGGTTTCTATTTGATTACTGATAAGGATATGCCTGAAGGTAAAGCCATAGCTTCATGTACTATGGGCGGTGCTGATTTACCTAAGGTGAATGGTGGCTATCCTGTAGTCGTGAATGGTGCTGTAGAGGTAACAGTGAAACTTGAGGATGCAGTAGATTTTGTTACTGGTAGCGGAAGTGCTAAGACTATAGATGTTTCTACTATCAATAATCAGAATCTTTCCAAAATCCCTGCTGGTGCAGGCTGGACAGTAAGCCTTGATGTGGAGAATCCCAATGGTGCTGCTCTGAATCAGTGGGGTACTCCCATTTTGGTAATGGGTAATAATGTAGAATTAAACACCTTCCAATTGTACCTGAGAGCCACAACAAACGACAAGGAACCCAATAAGTTGTGCTTAGTGCTTCATGGAACGGTTAATTATATTCCCAATGTTACAGCTACGGGTGATTTCTCTGCAACCATCTCGTATGACGGAAAAACGACGCTGAAGGTTGAGACAACGAATGCCAGTGGAAATACGGTAACAAACACCTTTACGGTTTCAAGCGCGCTGCCTGAATTTACACAGTTCGCAACGAATATGCCTACGGGTATGAACATCGAGAGCCTGCACATTGATCTCTGGCAGAATGAGTTCAACTATGCGACCACTGCAGGTGTAAGCAACAGTAAGTATATCTTTATCTCTGACAAATTGTGGTACAATGGCTTGTGCAATAGAATCCGTTTCGACCTTACCGAATCTGCAGCAAACTATCTGAATGGCAAAAAACGCTTGAGCTTTGATGCTTTCGAACTCCGTAATGCTGCTGGCGAAAAGGTGGAACTCACTGAGGCAAACTTCAGTGGTAACTATGATAAACCTTACGCCAACATGCTTGATGGCGTGAACGGAACATGTTGCGCTGGTGGTTGGAAGTCTACTGCTTATGGAGATGATTGGTTTGAAATAACCCTTCCCAAGGGAATCGATCTTGGTGGAGCATTCTCGTTCAGCTTCGTTACCGAAAATGAGGATATGAATGCTAAAGCATTCAATATCAAGGTAGCTCTTGACTATACCTATATTGGTGTTGATGCTCTTGGAAACCAAGTAGAGGTTACATACGATGGTCAGCCGATCAATGTAAATGATGTCATTAAAGATTTTGATGCTACTAAACTGAATGTTACTGATTTAAGTAGTATTGGTTGTGCATGGGAGGCTCAAGTGGATAACAATAATGCAACCCTTAAGGTAGTATATAAGAGAACACATTACATCTTTGCTATCGATGCTCCCGAGGAGGTCAATGTAACTTATGGTGGCAATGCTATTAACGATGGCGATTTGCTTGAAGTGACATTCAATCCTAATAGCTTTGTCGTTCCTAATATCGATGGATATCTTTGGAACCTCGTCTTCGATAAAGAGGCAGGGACAATGACACTTGTTTACTCTGAAATAGAGCCTAAGGTGAATCCCGAGGCGGTGGTTGCGCTCATCAACCGTATCGGTGGTTCGGGCACAGCCAACAGCTTTAAGTTTGTTCACGATCCTGCACTCAACCTCAATGGCGAGACCTTCGAAATTGGTGCCGAGGATGGCAAGATCTTGATTAAGGGTTCTACCCTCAGTGCCCTCACCACAGGTCTCGGCTGGTACTTGAACAACATTGCTCACATCAACATCGCTTGGAACTCACTC
>CALCGX010000027.1 GCA_937901225.1 uncultured Bacteroidales bacterium
GACCTGATCGAAAGCAAGACCACAGCTGATATCAAGGGCTATGAGAACGCTATCCGTGAGCGTATCGCGCCATTCAAAGATTTCCCTATCATCTTCACGTCAGCATTGACTAAACAACGTATTTTCAAGGTGATGGAAACTGCTTTGCATGTGTATGAGAACAAGCAACGCAAAGTGGCTACCGCGCAACTCAACGAACGCTTCTTGCCATTGATAGAGAACTACCCACCACCAGCAACCAAGGGTAAGTATATCAAAATCAAATATTGTACACAATTGCCTAACACACAGATACCTACATTTGTGTTCTTCGCCAACTTGCCACAATACGTGAAGGAGCCTTATCGCCGCTTCTTGGAGAACAAACTGCGTGAATGGTGGGATTTTAATGGTAGCCCAGTGCAAATCTTTATCCGCGCTAAGTAACGGAAAAAGATACCCATTATTAAGAATGCGAGAAAAAATTGCGCTAACGCTTGCGCGCGTGCGAGATTTTTTGTAACTTTGCAGGCAAAATGAAGATTATCTGCTTTAGCGAAATAGATGGAGAAGTGAAGATGGTATTGAAAGGCGATTCATCGCTGTTGGTGAATCGCAAACCATTTTTCATCCCCGATTGGAGTGAAGATATACGCATGACCCCCTGTGTGGTATTGCGTGTAAGCCGTATGGGCAAGCATATTGGGACACGTTTTGCGCATCGATACTACGATGCCGTGGCAATGGGATTGAATCTATATGCAGCAGATTATCTAAAAAAAGGCGACTGGACACGCGCTTTTGGCTTTGATGGCTCATTACCATTAGGCAGCTGGCTTGAGGTTGAAGATAATCCATACGGCGATTTGGTAGTAGATATAGACACTGCCATCGCAGAAGTAAGCAAGATCATGACAATACGTCAAGGCGATATGATCGTGATTGACCGCAAAGTAGCTGCTCGCCGACTGGAAAAAGAAGAAGTAATCTGCGTAGAGCAAAACGATGAGGAAATATTATACTGCAAAATCAAATAATATGAAACGAATAACGTGCCTATTAACTATACTGATATTCGCTTGCTCTGTTTGGGCTGGTATGCACACATACACAGATGTTTCTGTGCTGCGCGAAGGCAACTTCGTGAAGATTCGCGTGAGTGAGACTGGTGTCCATATTCTGACCTACGAAACACTGGAGTCATGGGGATTGAAACCAGCACAACTCCGAATACTGGGTTATGGTGGTGGTATGTTGTCCGAAAACTTTACGCTTCACCATTGGGATGACCTGCCTTCGGTAGCATTCTACATGCACAAAGGAGCAGATGGTGTGTTCAATGCAGGTGATTATGTGCTGTTTTATGCGCAAGGTCCTATCACTTGGACTTCTGACAAACAAGGTAGATGGCGCCACACACAGCACCCTTACAGCCATTATGGGTATTACTTCTTGAGTGACAATGCAGGTGAGCAGCGTCTGATCAACATGTCTGAGGCATTTAACGGTGATATGTCTGATGTGATTGATGTGGATTGGTACACCAATTATCAAGTGCACGAAAAAGATGAAGTGAACTTGATTGATTTGACAGGAGTAAGTGGTGGTGGACGTGAATTTTATGGGGAAATGTTGAATGCAAACAACAAAACTCTTACTCTCAACTTTGCTTCGCCTAATGTGCGTACAGATATCAAGACACACTGCTATATCGACTTGGCAGGTATCACAAGCGAACCAACAACACTTACCGTCAATCTTGCAGGACAAAAAGTAAATTGCATAATACCTGCAATCAATGTTTCGGATTATTATACCAAGGCAGAACAAGATTCTGTATGGATAGAGACCAATGCACAAAACAATTCCACCCAAACAGTACAATTGTCTTTCAGTGGTCGAGCTGCTGGTGCAAAAGCATATTTGAATTACGTAGAAATCAACATACCTTGCAAGTTGACTATGCAAGATAACGCGCTATCCATTAGCAACACTACCCTACTCGGGACATCGAAGGGTATACGTTTTCATATGACCAATGCAAACAATCAAACCCAGATTTGGCGCGTAACGGATGGTGTTAATATCGAACAAATACCAACCGCTGTAGATAATAATACACTATCTTGGGTGGGAAGTAACACAACGGCGGAGAAGTATGTAGCCGTCAATGTGGCAAATGCCAACAATTGGAAGATACCAACGCTCATCGGCAAAGTCGAAAATCAAAACTTGCATGCGTTGTCAAATATTGATTATGTAATCATCTGTCCGAAAGATTTTGTAGAGCCAGCTATACGTTTAGCTCAAAAGCACGAGGAGATTGATCAATTGACATGGGCAGTAGTAACTGACGAACAAGTATATAATGAATTTTCTTCGGGAACACCTGACGTAACTGCGTATCGATGGTTGATGAAAATGCTTTATGACAAAGCCAAAGGTGTGGTTACAGCCCAACCAAAAAGTTTGCTATTACTCGGAGATGGAACCTTTGATAATAGAAAAATCTTAGTTCGTTCTGGTGAAAACAAATTGTTAACATTCCAAGCTAAGAACTCTACCATAGAGACGCAAGCATATGGTACAGACGATTACTGCGGATTTTTGTTGGATAATGCAGGAATAGATAATAACGGTATCTTCAACGACACTCGTGCCCAAATGAACATCGGTGTAGGTCGTCTGCCGGCAAAGACATTGGACGAAGCCAACCAAGTGGTAGATAAGATTTGCACCTACATGGACAATCAAGTATTAGGTAAGTGGAAAACCCAAATATGTTTCTTTGCTGATGATGGAGATCATGGTTTGCACGTACAGACAGCTGAATCGGGTGCCGAAAAAATGCGATTAGAAAACCTTGACTTTGTTGTCAATAAAATTTATCTTGATGCATACACCCAGGAAGTAAGTGCCGCAGGCGAAAGCTATCCATTGGCAAAAAATCAATTTGATAATTTGCTTAACAAAGGCATGCTTTTCATGAACTATTCGGGGCATGGAGGATACAACAATATTACCAACGAGTTGTTTATGACCATGAAGGATATTCAAAACATGAAGAATATCAATCAAGGATTTTGGTTCTTGGCTACATGTAGTTTCTCTCACTTTGATGCAGGTATCACTTCTGCAGGTGAAGAAGCAGTATTGAATCCTAATGGCGGTGCCATTGGTACACTATCTGCATGCCGCACTGTATATGCAACGCAGAACACAATCTTCAATCGTAATCTATGCGACACATTATTCGGGCATAAGGATGCATTCAACTATCATATGACGTTAGGCGAAGCAACCCGCGTCGCGAAGAATATGACTGGTCGCGATGCCAACAAAATGGCATACATACTATTGGCTGACCCTGCTTTGCGTTTGAAGTATCCTACGGATTATCAAGTCAAGACCATTACTGATATTGATACCCTCCATGCGCTCAGTGTACAAACAATCAAAGGATATATTGAAACACCAAATCATGATACCGCCACATGGTTTAATGGTCTTGTAGATATCACTATCTATGATAAAATACAAGAAATCACTACCCGTGATAACGATGAAACAAATGAGTCGCTTAAAGTAAAAATAACTTACAACGACTATCCTAATACGTTATTCTCTGGTCAAACAACCGTTGTTGATGGTTTGTTCGAATTTACGTTTATGGTACCTAAAGATATTCGCTACAATTACGGCAATGGTCGTATCACTTACTATGCTTACGACACAGAGGCAAGAGAAGAAGGTATTGGACACTTCGAAGACTTCGTCATTGGCGGTAGTAGCAGTGTTGAAATTCAAGATACCATCGGCCCTGATATCCACATGTACATCAACTCGCCCGAGTTCCAAGACGGAGGTACCACCTACGAATTCCCACATTTCTTTGCCAACATCTACGACGAGAATGGTATCAACACTGTAGGTACTGGTATTGGTCATGACCTATTGATGATTGTGGACGGAAATCCTAAACATACCTATGTATTGAATGACTATTTTATCGCTAGCAACAATAGTTACCAACAAGGTCAAGTCAGCTACAAGATGCCAGAAATGGAAGAAGGAGCACACACATTAACTTTCCGCGCATGGGATTTGCTCAACAACAGTTCTACTGCTATGCTCAACTTCCAAGTAGTGAAAGGCCAAGATCCTCAAATTCACAAGGTCATCACCTACCCTAACCCAGTTACGCCATCAGACGATTTGATTTTCCATATTGACCATGACCAACCAGATGAGATCATCGAAACTACCATCAATCTATATGACCTCAGTGGACGTATGATTCATACCCACGCCCAACGAGGCGTAGATGGAATCAGATGGAATATCAGCGAGTTGGGCATTAACTCTGGCATATATGTATATCAAGTAAATATAAAAACTACCACTTCCAACTACGTGTCGAAAGCGGGTAAAATCATTGTATCGAAATAATTGCCTATGAAACAAATCTAAATAAGCGTACAAAAAAGATTCAACTATTCTGTAAATTAACAATAATAAATAAACAATTACAACAATGAAAAAAACATTTTTTTCAATTCTCACATTTTCTATCTTATCGTTGCCTATTTTGGCAACCAATCCTGTAATCACCGCTATGCCATCGCTTAGCATCGCACCTGACGGACGCGCTGCTGGTATGGGTGATGTAGGTGTAGCCACCAATGCTGACCTCAACTCACAGCACTGGAACCCTGCTAAATATGCATTCATGGACAGCAAGGGTGGTATAACCGCCAACTATACTCCATGGTTAACCAAACTCGTTAGTGATATCGATTTGGCATATATTGCAGGTTACTACAACATGGGCGATATGGCAGGTACTATCTCAGGGAGTTTTACCTATTTCTCAATGGGTGCAGTACAATTGGTTGATTATTCTGGTACAGCATTCCAAGAGGCACATCCTAACGAGTGGGCGATTGATGTAGCTTACTCACGCAAGTTACATGAATATGTAAGTATGGCTGTAGCTTTGCGCTTTTTGTATAGCGACCTCAACAATGGCGTCAATGCTTCAGTGAGTGGTGCGTCACAAGAAATGCACCCAGCATGGACTATGGCTGCTGACGTGTCTCTCTACTACAAACAACCTATCTCTTTGCCTATGGGTGAGAGCTATTTCGGATTAGGTTTCAACCTCAGCAACCTTGGTGGTAAGATGACCTATGATGACTATGTTTCTAACTTCATCCCTGCCAATATGCGCTTGGGTGTAAGCTACGAAGTGCCATTCGACAACTACAACCGCCTCATGGCTACTGTAGAGTGCAACAAGATGTTGGTACCAACCTACTATTCCAACAAAGCTACAGATCAAACCACACATCGCTACTCACAAGAAGAGTATTCTGCCATAAGTTCTACCGCAGGTTGGTTCCAGTCATTTGCTGATGCACCAGGTTATATTGCAGAAAATGGCAAACAAGTATCTTCTTCACTCGAGGAGTTCCAAGAGGTACAATGGGGTGTAGGTCTTGAGTATAGCTACAATCGCCAATTCTTTGGTCGTGTAGGTTATAGCCACGAGAACTTCTACAAAGGCAATCGCCGCTACGTTACTCTTGGTGCTGGTTTCCACTTGAGCATTTTCTCTTTGGACTTTGCTTACTGCATCGCTACTGCACCATCCAACCCACTTGATCAAACCATGCGTTTCACCCTTGGCTTTGACCTCGCTGGTATCAAAGACCTTGTGAATAACAGAAAGTAATATTAATTTCCTCCCTAGGGGAGGATAGGAGAGTTTATGCGAATCGGTTTTGGATATGATGTACACGCTTTTGCCCCCAACCGCGAATTGTGGTTGGGCGGCATTCGTGTGCCATCAGAGCAAGGACTACTCGGACATTCCGATGCAGACGTGCTGATTCACGCGCTATGCGATGCCTTGCTCGGCGCTGCAGCTATGCGCGATATTGGCTATCATTTCCCACCTGTCAAAGGTAATGAGTACGAGAATATCGACTCTAAGATTCTGCTCCGCAAAGTAATGGCAATGCTCCGCGAAGCGGGATATGAGTTGGGCAACTGTGATTGCACCATCTGTGCAGAAGCACCGAAACTCAATCCGCACATCCCTGCCATGACCGCTTGTCTAGCAAAGGTAATGGGTGTAGAGGAGAATCAAATTAGTATTAAAGCTACCACCACCGAGCAACTCGGTTTCGTCGGACGCAAAGAGGGCATCGCAGCTCAAGCAGTTGTACTCATAAACACTAAACAGTAGCGCAGCGTTCACTAAACAATGAAAAAAATACTTACATTATTCATCGTATTGTTTGTGAGCGTACTCGTTTCTGAACTCCTGAACAGCAATGCAGTTGCGTCTGAACTTCAGAATGATTACGAGGTCACTTCTGTGCGCGATACACTGCTGACAAACGATAGTATCTTAGTTATTCACACCGTCTGTGCTCCTATCTGCTCCTCGCACGTGCGCGTATATAATAAGGAGTGGCAATATCTTGGTGCGCTGAAAGCACCATTCAAATCTGCTTTTCCAGAGGCATATATAGAAAATAACAAACTCCTTTGGCGCGACAACGATACTTTTGATTATACGCCCTGCCGCTAAATAGTCCAATGCAATCTCGTTACCACTTCGATACCACCTCTATACCACTTCAATAGCATCCAATACTTTCCCGCTAACATACCACTAATTTCCAACATATCCCTTGAAACCGCTCAAACTCATAAAACCATTAAAACTCCCTATCTATCTAATTGGGTATATGGCAGCAGGCAAGACTACTGTTGGTCGTTTGTTGGCAGAGCATTTAGGTTGGCATTTTGTGGATCTGGACGAAGCTTTTGCCGAAATTCATAGTCAAACGCCTGCGGAGTTTATCCGCGAACATGGTATTGAGGAGTTTCGCCGCAAAGAGAAATATGTGGTAGAAGACCTTGCCGAACTGCCCATCGAAAAAGTCATTTATGCTACAGGAGGCGGCTACCCTTGCTGGGAAGACAATATGGAATGTCTAGCAGAACTGGGCACAAGTATCTACCTCAAATGGCAACCCAAGCATTTGGCTCAGCGCCTGATGCTCACCGACTTAAGCACTCGCCCTGTCTTGCAAGGGCACACCGAAGAAGAACTATTGCAGTTCATCACCCCTCAACTCCAAGCCCGCGAGCCATTCTATATGCAAGCGGACTACATAGTTGAAGCACCTATTAAAGACATCGCCGCAGAAGATGATAAGCATATCGCAGATATGCTCTACCAATTAATAGTGAGTAACTAATACAACGCGCGATAAGCGCATCTAACATACTAACGTCGCTGAGCGACATACTACGCGAACACAATGAATATCAACGACATACAAGACGAAATAATTGAGGAGTTTAGCAGTTTTGATGACTGGATGGACAGATATAGTCTGCTCATTGACTACGGAAATGGCTTAGAGCCCTTCCCAGAAGCCGATAAAAATGATAAAAACTTGATTGATGGTTGTCAATCAAAGGTGTGGTTTACTGCCGAAATGAAAGATGGTAAAGTCCACTATCATGGTGATTCGGATGCCATATTGGTGAAAGGTATTGTAGCTTTGCTTATTCGCGTATTGAGCAATCATACTCCACAAGAGATTGTAGATAGTGAACTCTATTTTATTGATGAGATTAACCTCCGCGAGCACCTATCCCCTACCCGCAGCAACGGACTCAACGCTATGCTCAAGCAAATGCGACTATTTGCACTAACCTATCAAGCACAAAA
Organism: uncultured Bacteroidales bacterium; assembly: GCA_937901225.1. Lineage (GTDB taxonomy): Bacteria > Bacteroidota > Bacteroidia > Bacteroidales > Paludibacteraceae > Colicola. The sequence goes on from CALCGX010000027.1 coordinate 7,733, forward strand.
TTAAAGATGAAATTGAGAACGAACATACTTATTTTGATGGCATTTGTTCCATCCTTAATCTTTGCACAAGCACCTATTACAGAGAAAGATACCACGATTGTAACTCCTGAAGCGCATTTCTTTGCTACTTTTGTTAAATCGTTCAAATATGGACTATCACTCACCCTTGAGGAAGAGATTCGCTCTGCACCTACCCACCGTGCGCATACTACCATAGCACTCGGTTACACACCTATACCATATCTTAACATTTACGCTGGATATACATTGAAGTTGTATGGCAATCAAGGTTGGACAGATCCTAATAAATACCTACAACATCGTGCTAACATACTCATCACTGGTCAAATTAAGTTAGGACAATGGAACCTCTCTTTGCGCGAAGGTGTCATGCTGGATGGTCGTACAGGTCAAGTGGATAAACGCGTTAAGAATCAAGTAGATTTCACACTTCGTAGCCGTTTGCAAGCAGTATATGCTATTCCAGAAACCCCACTTAGCATTGTTGGTAAGTTTGAGATTCTTAATACTTTGAATGCAATTGATCAGGTTTGGTGCCCTCTAGTTGAAGGTAGTCTTGAAAATATAATGGGATATAATGTTGATCTTGGAGGACAGTATATTAGTGAATTGCGTCCTGAAGCAGGTGTGCAATGGAAAATTAATAAACATAATTCTTTAACCCTTACCTACCGGTACAACTACCTTTACGATCGCGGTATTAGCATTGATGACATTACAGAAAATATCACGATAACAAATAAATATACTACCAAACACCTAATACTACTTGCATATAAATTTGGTTGGTAAGAATACGTGTATAAATACTCGGTCTTTATAAAGGGCAGTAAAAAATAATGAGGATGTATCAGCAGATACATCCTCATTATTTTTATATTCTCAACGATCAATCCTCGCCTACATGGAGTTGGCGGATAGATTTCGCCACGTTCAAGAAGTGGTCGGCAATACGCTCTGTATCCGATGCAAACTCTTGATATACTTGACCTACACTGGCTGGATAAACACCATCCATCAAGCGTTGCAAGTGCATCTTCTCAATACGAGCCACCATTTCATCTACTTGATCTTCATAACGATTGACCTCAATCAAAGCGTCGAAATCGTGGTCCATATATGTCTTCATCGTTGCTTGATATAGCGCACCCATCGTCTCACGCAATTGCTCTACCTCAAAAAGAAGATCTTTAGAGAATGTCTCCTTGAAGTTCTGCAATAACTCCGCATACTCGGTCAAGTTGACTGCATAGTCCCCCACTCGCTCCAAGTCACCAATCGTGCGGATAGCAGTCGCCAAATAGCGATTGTCCTCCTCACTAATAGGCAGGTTATTGAGATGTACTATATATGGGATGAGATTACGATTGAGGTAGTTGAGTTGCTTTTCGTTCTCGTCGAACTCTTCCATCTTATCAAAGTTCACGGTAGAAATGATATCCATCGCCAAGTTGAAATTGTGGATAGCGATAGCCGCCATATTTTCAATCTCCAATTTCACTTGGTTAACAGCAATAGCTGGAGTACGGAGCATTTGTTCATCCACAAAATGGAAATGAGGTTGTCCCTCTTGCAATGCCTCGTCCACACGATTTTTCTCTGGCAGAATCTTCGTCACGAGATTTACCAGATAATCCGTCAATGGAAGAATGATACATACCGTCACACAGTTGAAGATGGTGTGGAACATCGCTAGTTGCAATTGTGGTGCACCTGGGAACATAGTCTCAAAGATGACACCATAGTTCAGTGCGCCCGAAGTTACGAGGTGCATTACCCATGCCGCAATGAGGAAGATGAAGACGCCAAAGCAGTTGAATAGCAAGTGGATAAGGGCAGTACGTTTTGCATTAAGACCTGAAGTCAAACCTGCAATGATAGCTACCACGCATGAGCCGATATTCGAGCCCATGGTGAGGTAAATACCTTGATTGAGTGAAATAAGTCCTGTCACCGCCATAGTCAACGCAATAGACGTTACCACAGAAGATGATTGCACGATAGCCGTCAATATCGCACCAAAGAGCACGAGCATCAATGGATGTTCAACAGAAGCAAGGAAGTCCTTGATTTCTTGTAGTTTAGCCAATGCGTCCATTGATTTGCTCATCAAACTAAGACCGACGAACAGCATACCAAAGCCGGTAATGATGCCGCCCCAAGTCTTCCATGTATCTTTCTTAGAGAAGAGTTCAATAAATGCTCCGAGACCTGCGAAAGCAGCAAAAATAACGGTAGTAGATATACCGCCACCGCCACTAAGACCGAGGGCCACAATTTGTGCGGTGACCGTAGTACCGATATTCGCACCATAAATGATAGTAGCCGCTTGCGCCAATGACATGATGCCCACATTCACGAAACCGATGACCATCACGGTCGTGGCACCAGAAGACTGGATAGCAGCTGTGGCTACTGTACCAATACCCACGCCCAACATGCGAGAGTTGGACATGCGAGAAAACAGACTTTTGAGGCGGGCACTGCTGGCTGTCTCCAAGTTAGAAGACATCATCTGGCATGCCACCAAGAAAATACCAATACCTGCAATGAGTTGCAAGATGGCTTGAAGGAGTATAGTTATGTCCATACTATGTAGAGGGATAAAAGAGTTTTTAAGTTTTTTTTAATGATTCTAATCGGGTGCAAAGGTACAAATTTTCTTGCGAATGTGCAAGGAATTGCAGAGAAAATTCAAAAATTATTAAAGAAAGAGATAATCTTGTTAAGTTTTTGTAAAGATGTTAAGCGAGCGTTAGGTGGAAATTAAATAGCAGTTAATAGTGTTTTGAAGCCACAAAAAATGCTTTTTGTTTCAAAAATATGTTGTACCTTTGCATTGAATTTCAGGAGTAGATATAACGAAACATACAACAAAAACACTACAAGATGAAGAAAAATTTGATGACATTACTGCTGTTATTTTGTACACTAATCTGTACAGCAAACACACTGACAGGAGTCGTAATGGACGGCTCGATGAACGAACCACTTATCGGTGCTACTATTCAGCTCAAAGGCACCAGCATTGGTACCGTCACCAACTTCGACGGAGAATTTGAAATCCCTAATCTGCAAGCAGGTGAATACACCTTAATAATATCTTATGTATCTTTCCTAACCCAAGAAATACGCGTCAGCGTACCTCAAGAAAACGCATTGCAAGTTAGGCTTCAGTCCGACGATCTGCAACTGGGCGAAGTGACAGTAAGCGCCCGCAAGAGCCGCGAAGGCGAATTAGTGCTGCAACAAGAACGCAAAGCCTCTACCCTCGCCATAGAGAACATGGGTACGCAAGAGATGAAGACCAAAGGTATCTCTAATGTGGAAGAAGGTGTGAAGAAGATTACAGGTATCTCCATAGCCTCGGCAGGTCAGTTGATTGTACGCGGCTTGGGTGATAGATACAGCATCACGACCCTTAACGGACTGGCTATTGCTTCGCCTAACCCAGATAATAAGTTGGTTCCGCTGAACCTATTCCCTGCTTCTACGGTGCAGAACATCACCGTGAGCAAAGTGTATGATGTGGCTTCGTTTGCCGATTACAGCGGTGCACATATCAATATCAGCACCAAAGACAATATCATGGAGGATTTCTTGGATATCAGCCTCAACACTGGCGGGGCATTCAACACCATTGGGCAAACACGCTACCAGATGGATCGCCACGGGTCACTCTTCTCTACCCCACGCATGAGCCTAGAGGTGCTGGATATGCCGTTGATTGACTTTGACAACTATGCGAAAACGCACAATATCTTCAACACCAGTTTCGCTGTCCGTGAGCGTATTGCGTTGCCTACCTTGGGCGGTAATATCAGTATGGGTAAGAATTTCCGCATTGGCAACCAGACACTTAGCGTGTTGGCTTCGCTCAACATGAGCAATGACTATCAAAACGTGACCAACGCCTTTTACAAGACATTAGAAGCGACAGGCAATGTGCAGAGCGACTTCTCGTACAATAGCTATGAGCAGCTCTTCAAGATCGCCGCTCTTGGATATGTAGGTTATACGCTTCGCAAGAGCGACCGAATAGGTTACACATTCTTCTATGCACGTAACGCGAGTGATACCTATCAGTTGCGCCAGGGCGTAGATGCAGAGGTACACCAACTGACAGGTAGCAACAATGTGACACATATATACGCCTTGCAGAACCACCAACTCAATGGCGTACACCACTTCCTGGGCAAACAGTTGCAACTTGATTGGGGAGCATCATTTGGCAAGACAGGGAGTTATGAGCCTGATAGACGCCAAGTGATGTATATCCACGAGGACGATCAGATTAAACTCTTCAAGCTCAACCGTCAAGAGACCATGCGCTATTTCGGTTCACTCAACGAGATCGAGTGGAATGGCAGTATCAGTTTGCAGTGGAACTGGAAGGAGAAAAATGCCCTGAAAGCGGGTATCAACTACAAGAACAAGCAGCGCGATTATATGGGTACACGTTTCTACTACAACCTCAATCGCCTCAACCCAACCATAGACGATGTCTTTGCAACTGATGACTTCCTCAACTTCGAGAATGTGGAGCAAGGCAATATCATCATCGAGCGTAAGAAGCAACCTAAAGATAGTTATATGGCTGGTACTGAGATTATTGCTGGGTATGTGAATGTGGATTATTATCCTGTAGAGCAATTGCTCATCAATGTGGGGTTGCGCTATGAGCATAGCGAGCAGACGGTGCTATATGCTTCTGACGGAGGGGATTGGTATGGCAAACAACGCGACTTGGATACAGATGACTTCTTCCCCGCGCTGAACATCAAATATGCCATCAATGAGGGCAATATCTTGCGCTTCGCAGCATCACGCACAGTCACTCGTCCGTTGTTCGTGGAGATGGCGCCATTTATGTACCAAGAGTCGTATGGTAGTGCACAGATACGCGGTAACGAGAATCTGCAAAATGGCTACAACTACAATATCGACTTGCGTTACGAGCTGTTTGGCAAGAATGGCGACATGCTGAGTGCTACAGGCTATTTCAAATACTTAGAAAGCCCTATCGAGCGTATTCAGGAACTCAATGGCGGTGCGACCCTACACTCTTTCCGCAATGCCGACAATGGTATCGCCACCGGAGCAGAGGTAGAGGTGCGCAAGCAGATTGTCCGCGACCTGAAGATTGGTGCCAACGCCAGCTATATGTACACCAATGTCAAGTTGCCCGAAGGCGGTGCATACACCAACAAGGAGCGTGCACTGCAAGGTGCATCGCCTATCTTGGTCAATGCAGATATCACCTATTCCCCTACATTCAACGAGAAGCATGCCTTGAACCTCGCACTCATCTACAACCTGCAAGGTAGCCGCATTCATGCAGTAGGCGTATCGCAACTGGGCGATATTAAGCAACAGGCAGTGCACACACTCAACTTCAACGCCATCTATTGCTTCGACCGCCGTTGGACAGTCAAATTGCAGGTAAATGACCTCTTAGGACGCGACTTGGTGTTCGTGCAAGAGGTACCAGCCTCAGGTGAGAGCATAGAAGTAGAACGATATAAATATGGTAGCAACTTCGAATTGGGAGTAAGCTACAAATTATAAACCACATATTTTTAATCATTAAAATTTTTAATTATGGAAACAATTAGTTTGAAATCAAAGATCATGGCTCTTGTAGCTGGAATGTGTATCATGGTGGCTTGCGAACCTACCCCTCAAGGCGGCAACGATGACACCCAAGACAATGTGCTGAAAGGCACTATCACGACAGACATGACTCTCCAAGCAGGCAAAAACTACACACTAGACGGCGAGTTTATCGTGAAAGCAGGTGCTACCTTGCACATCGAATCTGGCGTAACGATCTTGGCGCAATACGATGATATTGTGGACTATATACTGATTGAGCAAGGTGCTAAAATCAATGCCCTTGGTACAGCCAACGCCCCTATCGTGATGACCTCTTCTAAGCAAGAGCCAGGCGCATGGGGCGGTATTCACATCTGCGGATACGCTCACACCAATGCCGAAGGTGGTCGTGGCAGTTCCGAGATTGGCGGTGCAGCCTATGGTGGCGACGACGATACCGATGACAGCGGCGTGCTGCAATATGTGCGAGTGGAATATACAGGTTACGCCTTTGACGAGGAGCACGAAGCCAATGGCGTGACCTTCTACGGTGTGGGCAATGGCACTATCGTTGAAAATTGTGCAGCATACCACGGTTCTGATGATGGATTTGAGTTCTTTGGTGGCAGTGTATGCGTTAAGAACATGGTGGTAGTCAACTGCTCGGACGATTCATTCGACTGGACGGAAGGTTGGAATGGTACAGGCGAGAACCTCGTTGCATACCAAGAGGCAGAAAGTACCTTGGGCTACGACTGCGACTGCTTGATTGAGGCAGACAACAACGAGAATAACTATTCTGCTACACCTATCTCTCACCCAGTATTGAAGAACCTCATCTTGGTAGGCAATGGCGGAAACAAACAAGGTGTGCGCTTGCGCCGTGGTACAGAAGTGGAGATTAGTAACGCACAAATCTGCGGCAAAGACAAAGCACTTGCAGTAGAAAGTCAAGAGACTGAGAACGCTCTTAAAAATGGGAAGTCCAAACTCACGGATGTGAAAATTAGTGGTACACTCAACTCCAAAGAGGGCATATATACCAACGACCTCTTCTTGACTGCAGGCAACCTCGCTGAGCAATCATTCGGCTATACATCATTGAGCGACATCGTCAATGCTTGTCCATGGATGAGCGGCTGGACAAAGTAAATTAAGCTATACGAGGAAAAATGCATGTACTATTTGCGTATGTGCATTTTTCTTTGTAATTTTGCAACAAATTTCATACAACATGGCGAAGCAACGCATATTGATAGTGGAGGACGAAGACGATATCTGTATGATATTGTCCTATTCGCTGCAAAAAGCAGGCTACGAAACGCTGATAGCAAATAGTGCAGAAGAGGCGTTAGAGAAATACCAAACGGCTATCCTTAATGGCGAGGTAGATCTTATCTTGCTGGATATTATGATGGGCGAGATGTCGGGGTTGGAATTAGCAAAACGTTTACAATTGGACAATATACAATTTGACAATTTGCCGCCTATAATTTTCCTTACAGCTTTGAGCGATGAAAGCACGGTGCTTCAGGGCTTCAACTTGGGGGCAGATGACTACATATCCAAGCCATTCCGTATGGCAGAGGTACTAGCCCGCATAGCAGCAGTATTGCGTAGAACAGCAGAACAAGGAACAAAGAGTCAGGAGCCAAGACCGATTAGCAATGACTACATTGTCTTTGATGGGATAGAAGTGAATAAAGCCGATATGTCGCTCAGGGTGGATGGCGAGTCGGTGGTGATGACTCGTAAGGAGATGGAGCTATTGGTGTATCTATTGAATCATCGTGGACAGATTCTCTCGCGCGAGCATTTGTTAGACAACGTGTGGGACAACAATGGTTTCGTCATGGCTCGCACAGTGGATGTGCATATCACCCATCTCCGCCGCAAATTAGGCGCTTATGGCAAGCACATCGTTACTAAATCAGGGTTTGGCTATATTTTCAAAATAGATTTGTAACTCAGTATTCTCTCTGTGAGGGGTCAGTAAAGATAGCTGTCGTTGCCGTGTCGTTGCCGTGTCGTTGCCGTAATTATCAAGTGAGAGACAAGGAAAGTACCGCTAAGGTCTAAGTAAAATAAGAGGGTGTGTCGCATTGACGCACCCTCTTGATTATTTAGAAGTTGTTTTGTTGCAATTGGAAGTATGCTTGTGGATGTTTGCATACAGGGCAAACCACAGGAGCATCTTGACCGATATACAAGTGACCACAGTTGCGGCATTGCCAGATAGCATCACCATCGCGGCTGAACACAAGCTTATCCTCGATGTTCTTGAGGAGCTTGAGGTAGCGCTCTTCGTGTGCTTTCTCTACAGCAGCCACACCTTCCATCATGATAGCGATTTCCTCGAAACCTTCTTCGCGAGCCTCAGCTGCCATGCGTGGATACATGTCTGTCCACTCTTCGTTCTCACCCATAGCACCGTCTTTGAGGTTCTCAAGGGTAGAGCCAATACCGTGGATAAGTTTGAACCAGAGTTTTGCGTGCTCTTTCTCTTGTGCAGCGGTCTCCTCAAAGAGAGCTGCTATTTGCTCATAACCATCCTTCTTTGCTTTGCTTGCATAGTAGGTGTACTTGTTGCGAGCTTTAGATTCGCCTGCGAATGCCTCCCATAGGTTGGCTTCGGTCTTTGTGCCTTTAAGATCTTTCATATTCGTAGTTATTTATAAGTTGTTTATTGTTTATTTTATCGATTGCGTAAGGTAATAGTAGCCACGTACTTTAACTCATGCGATTCATCAATTCATAGAGATATGCGGGGCTTTGAATATAGAGCTCATTCTCTTCATCTTGAAGCGCTGTCATGAGAGACGAATTATAGACTTTCGCCATAGCTTGCTCCAAGTTGCAACCCGTATCCTCCATGACATACCGAACTAATTCGCTCAATGCGTAATCAGTTAGATATGTTGCTATTTGATGATGAGTAGCTGGTATCATAATGTCTGAACTTCTATTTTCTTTATGTAATTTAATGCCTTCTCTGTACCGAAATAATATTGTTGATCCAAATACTTATCTTGCATAGCAATAGCAGCTTGTTCGGGCGTATAGATATTCTCACGATAGTTATTCAGTTGTAGTACCACTCCGTCATCTGCAATAGGTCCAACAACAATATCATAATCATGTACTGGTAACTTATTTTCTCGGTCACGATTAGCATCAATAAACAAAAACCACTCTACGGTTGCCTTTTCTGGGAAGATTTTGACTTTTAAATCGTCAGACTGTAGAGCTTTTTCATCTAAGTCATAGATAATCAATGTTGCTTGTCCTCCAAACAATCGCGCTTTCTTCGTTGCCATGCGGCATGCGGTTTCTCGCTCAGGAGTAAGATAGAATCCTTTACCAAAGTCCTTATGATTAAGGCTTAATGAAAGGTCTATCGTTTCAATATCTATATTTGTACCGTGATAAAGTATCATGCGAGAGTTCCTCCATTTTGGCGACAAATAATAAGCATCTCGTCGATGGTGTCATCCATTGATTGTAGGTGCAGTACATCATAAAACTCCACTAAAAAAGCGAGTGCTTTATGCTGTTGCAAATAACGAAATGCGGCTTGACGTGTAATAGCAAACCTGCGTGCAAATGCTTGGACTGCACTTGTTATAAATTTGATTTCGTACTTGCTCATATCTATTCTGTTGACCTTTGCGCTGCAAAGGTAATGTTTTTTTTTGATATATGCAAGAAATATGCCAAATTTATGAGAAATAGATAGCGAAAGTACAACCATATTCCATAGTATCTGTCGTTTGTATACCCTTATTATACCTTTGGTATAGGAAAAGCAACCAAACAGTTGACTGCGGGCTTCGCGACCACTTCGCGACCACCATAGGAGATCTCTAGGACTTCTATGGGCTTTCTGTGGCTATTTGTTTGTATTCTAGTCGTTTTCAAATCACCTGTATGTTTGACGAGCACTTGAAATGAGACAACAATGACATTATAACAACATATAGCTAAAAGATAAAGAAAACTTTCTATAGCAATTAGTAAACAAACGCTATCCTTGTGATAGCCACAAGGATAGCGATATATAACATAAAATCTAATTTATTCTACAATATGTCGCAAATCTTTTGCAAGTACTGCATATTTTTTTAAGACACGATCCCAATTGTGGAAATCTTCATCCTTCGCATGTTCTTTAGTTGTTATTTGGCTTTGCAATAGGAACTTAAATTTCAGTTGTCCATCTCCATTATCAGGTACTTCTTTAATTTCAACTCGTGTACGTATGTATTGTCCACCGGGATATTGTTCTACATTCCATACCGTACGATACCAGCCAGCATAATTATCATTTACTTCATATGTCTCAAATATTTCACCAACATAATATTTCATTCTCTTTATTGCATCTTCTCGTGTCATGCCACTTTTAACCATAAACTCAGTACGTTTATTTGCAATATCTGCTCCTGGTTCTGATGATGTATATGCCTCGTCTATAGACATATCTTGAGTTAGATTATAAGAAGATACATTCTCTGAAAATTTCATTATTCTACTATACTCCAGATATCCTTCTGCACGAATTACCAATTCTGCATCTTGTCCCTTATGCAAAGTAATTGTAGCCGTATTTTTTCCTTTACCGACAAGAACACTATTCAACCAGAACTCAGCAGCAGGAGCATCAACTAATATATTTACATCACGGCGATTTTGTTCCAAAGCAATATTGTAAGACATATTTATATCTGATTGATCATTAAAACCAATTTGTTTGATATAAGTATCATAACCATCTTGCTCTACTTTGACTGTTTTAGTTTCATATTTATTAATAGAAAAATCTACAACACCTTTTCCCATTTCTCTACCATCAACATAAATTGTAGCTGTACTAGGTTCGCTAGAGACAGATACTTGCTTGCGATTAGGCTTAAGGCGAACTTGCATTGTTGATGGTGATTTTAAATTAATGATAAATTGTTGGGAATCATAGCCATCCGCTTGTGCAACAAATACCAAATCTACGATACTCACAGTCAGACTATAGACACCAGGTGTTACTGGTTGAATTACTTTGCCTTTTTGCATAACTGTAGCGGTTTCAGGAAATACTGTCACTGAAACATTTTTTGCAGATAGCATTACTGTTCCAAGCAATACTAACGCCAAAAATAAAATTCTTTTCATAAGTTTTTAATTTTGAGTTGTTAATAAATTGAGTTATATTATTTTTATTATTGGCATATATACAAAAAAACGTGGATTCCGACTGCTGTCGTTCCACGAGTTGAGGCTGTCGCATTGCCTATCAGTTTAGAACAACAACGCGAAGCCCACGCCGAATATAAAATATACTCTAGTGCTACATAGTTAAGGTACGCGCGTGCGCATATATGAATATGCAAAAGGCGTACCAATAGGCACAAGAGGGATAATCTATATCCCGTAGGACATCTACCGTTGCTAAGTCCTGAAACTGATTTTGAAACTTGCGACATTTCTACTCGTCAGAACAAAGCGTCAATAAACGCCTTTTTAATATGTCTGCTACCCTCCGCCGCTGATGTCAGACATCCCTCGGCGCAGGTTCACGGTGCAAAGGTAGTACTTTTTTTTGAATTGAGCAAGAAAAAACGCATTTTGTTGCGATTTTTAGTTTAGAGAACGAGTTGATTGTATAAAACTTTAAGAAACAAGACAATCTTTTTAAGAAGACAGTCAATCATATTAGGAAATAAATCAACCTTTTCAGGAAACGAGTCAACCTTTTTAGGAAGGGAGACAACTTTTTTAGGAATCAATTTTAAGAAAAGTGCTTTTTTGAAAGCGGGGAGTGAGTCGGTTTTCTCTCGGTCGTCTCTCGGTCGTCGGTAGGTGGAATAGAGGATGGTATAAGAGAAGTAAAAGAGATAGTAATCTTAATAAAAGTACTTTTTTGAGTTTGGGAGTTCTTAGGTTCATCTTTGGTTCGTCTTTGGTCTTTTACACGGAGTAGATATACAAGGTACAAGGGAAGGAAATCTTAAGAATTGGTAGTGTGCACAAGCGCAGGTAGTGTCGCCCATTGGCGAGGTGATGCACGCTGCGCATGAGTGATGGCTACTGCGTAGCGGTAACTTCGGCGAAGCCGACACCACTCGCTAAAGGCGCATAACCCGTGCAAGCACGCCCAACATCACACAGTGACACAACCAACAAAAAAAGCACAAGCCTAAAAACTTGTGCTTTTTTGTTATCAATACTGAACTATTTACAAGGTCTTCGCCACCTCGATTTGCTCGAAGGTTTCGATAAGGTCGCCTTCTACAATATCATTGTAGCTCTTGATACTCAAACCACACTCCATGTTGAGACCTGCCTCCTTGATATCGTCTTTACCATGCTTGAGCGAAGAGAGTTCGCCAGTATGGATCACGATACCGTCGCGAATCACGCGGCACTTGTTAGCACGCTTAGCTTTACCCTCACGCACGATACAACCTGCGATAGTACCCACCTTGGAGATACGGAAGGTTTGCAATACCTCGAGGGTAGCCGTAACCTCCTCTTTGATCTCAGGCGAGAGCATACCTGCCATAGCAGACTTGATCTCGTTGATGGTATCGTAGATGATGGAGTAGATACGGATATCCACTTCCTCGTTCTCTGCCATCTTACGCGCTGTGCTGGTAGGACGCACATTGAAGCCGACGATAATCGCATCAGAAGCCGCAGCCAGAAGGACATCGGAGTCAGAAATAGCACCCACAGCACCGTGGATAACATTGACTTGGATATTCTCGGTAGAGAGTTTGATGAGCGAGTCTTTGAGCGCTTCCACAGAACCGTCCACGTCACCCTTGACGATGATGTTAAGCTCTTTGAAGTCGCCAATAGCCAAACGACGACCAATCTCGTCGAGACCGACGTGCTTCTTGGTGCGAAGCGACATCTCGCGTTGCAATTGCTCACGTTTGTTAGCAATCTCGCGTGCCTCTTGCTCGGTAGCCATCACATTGAACTCGTCACCTGCCTGTGGTGCACCGTTGAGACCAAGGATAAGACATGGCTCGCCAGGAAGGGCTTGTTGTATGCGTTGTCCACGCTCGTTGAACATGGCTTTGATCTTACCATGATATACACCTGCGAGGACAATATCGCCATGATGGAGTGTACCATCTTGCACGAGGATAGTAGCCACATAGCCACGACCTTTGTCGAGCGAAGACTCAATGATAGAACCTTTGGCACGGCGCTTAGGATTGGCCTTGAGTTCGAGCATTTCGGCTTCGAGAAGCACTTTCTCAAGGAGTTCGAAGACACCTTCGCCCTTCTTAGCAGAGATATGTTGACATTGGTAAGAGCCACCCCAATCCTCTACGAGGATGTTCATACCTGAGAGTTGCTCTTTGATCTTCTCAGGGTTAGCCGTTGGCTTATCGCACTTGTTAATAGCGAAGATCATAGGTACGCCCGCTGCTTGTGCGTGGTTGATAGCCTCGATGGTCTGTGGCATGACTGCATCGTCGGCAGCCACAATGATAATCGCGATATCCGTTACCTTCGCACCACGTGCACGCATGGCGGTAAACGCCTCGTGACCAGGAGTATCGAGGAACGTGATATGTTGACCATTCTTGAGTTGCACATTGTATGCACCGATGTGTTGGGTGATACCACCTGCCTCACCAGCGATTACGTTGGCATTACGGATATGGTCGAGGAGCGAAGTTTTACCGTGGTCCACGTGACCCATGACGGTCACGATTGGGCAACGCTCGGTGATATCCTCATCGTTGATTACCTCATCGGCATTGATCTCCTCTACCACCTCGGCAGAAACGAACTCAGTTGTAAAACCAAACTCCTCCGCAACGAGATTGATAGTCTCCGCATCAAGACGTTGGTTGATACTAACCATCACGCCAAGCATCATACATGTACCGATGACCTTGGTCACAGGCACGTTCATCATCACGGCGAGGTCGTTAGCGGTCACAAACTCGGTGAGTTTCAATACCTTGCTTTGCTCTTGCTCTGCTGCACGCTCTTGTGCCATCTTCTCGCGCTCTAGCTCGCGACGCTCACGTTTATGCTTGCTGGTAGTACTCTTACCCTTGTTGCCTTGGAGACGTTGGATAGTCTCTTTGATTTGGCGTTGTACCTCCTCGTCATCGACCTCCACTTTGAAGCCTTTGGCTTTGTTGTTCTTCTTTTGAGGTTTTTGGTTACGCGCATCATTTACGTCCACCTTATTTTGTTTGATGCGCTCGCGCTTGCGTTTCTCGCCTCCATCTTTAGGTGCATCAGCCGCATTGCCTGGTTTGCCACCATTGTTGTTGGCAGCAGGTTTGTTGGCTTTGCGTTGTTGCTCGCGTGCCTCACGCTCTTTGCGCTTCTCCTCTTTCGACTTCTTGGTTGGATGAGTAGCGGTATTGATGCTGCTCAAGTCAATCTTACCTAACACCTTAGGTGCATTTTTGAGCACAGGTTTACCCAAGCGGAAGATTTCCTCTTCCTCTTTCTTCTCTTCTTGCGCAGGTTCCTCTACTTTTTCTGCGGCCTTAGCGGCTTCTGCTGCTTTCTTTGCTTCGGCTTCTGCTTTGGCTTTAGCCTCGGCCTCAGCTTTGGCTTTGGCTTTTGCAGCAGCTTCTTTCTCCGCAGCAATACGTGCTTCTTCTGCGATTCGAGCCTCTTCCTCTGCTTTGCGAGCAGCTTCTTCCTCTGCTTTGCGTTTTTTGTCCGCATCAAGATCAATAGAACCAACTACCTTAGGCTTAGGCACTTCGGTAGCAATATGCTCCACTTGAGGCTTTTCTACAGCCACAGATTTAGGAATCTCGCGTTCTTGACGCTCTTGTGCTTGACGCTCTGCTTCCAATTTCAAGGCCATGTCCTTGTTAAATTCTTTAGCAAGCAGTAGGTACAAGTCGTCCTCGATACGGGTATTCGGATCCGTAGCGATTTCCTTACCCTGCTTTTTACAGAATTCCACGGCGGTGGACATGCCGATGTTTAATTCTTTACAAGCTTTGATAAGTTTAATTGCCATATTCTTATTGTATTTAGATCGTTACACTGTAGATCACTTCGTTGTAGACCGCTCGTTTCACTCGCTGTAGATCGCTCTTTTCATTCGCTGTAGTCTTCAGGCGCTTGCGCCGAGCTACAGCCCGAAGGGCGATCTACCATCTACAGCCCGAAGGGCGATCTTAATTAATTATTCTTCAAATTCTGCTGCGAGGATAGCGATTACTTCATCGATGGTCTCCTCTTCGAGGTCAACACGCTTGATCAACTCAGCACGTTCTACACCCAAGACAGCTTTTGCAGTATCCAAACCGATAGCTTTGAAAGCATCCAATACCCATTGATCGATTTCGTCGTTAAACTCGTCCAAATAGATATCCTCATTGTCTGCCTCGTCCATCTCGCGATAAACATCGATTTGATAACCAGTGAGCATGCTCGCCAACTTGATGTTGTAACCACCTTTACCAATGGCCAAAGACACCTCATCTGGTTGTAAATATACATCCACTTTCTTCTCCTCCTCGTTCACAGTCATTGATGAGATCTTAGCAGGAGCCAAAGCACGTTGGATATAGAGGTTGATGTTTGATGTATAGTGGATTACGTCGATGTTCTCGTTGCGCAACTCACGCACGATACCATGAATACGCGCGCCTTTTATACCTACGCATGCGCCCACGGGGTCAATGCGATCATCAAATGACTCTACAGCCACCTTAGCACGTTCACCTGGGATACGGGCGATATTCTTGATAGCAATCAGTCCATCATGAACCTCAGGCACCTCTTGCTCGAAAAGACGTTGCAAGAACAATGGCGAAGTACGTGAAAGAATGATCTTTGGATTTTGATTTTTGTTATCCACTTGTACCACCACCGCACGAACGGTGTCACCCTTGCGATAGAAGTCAGTTGGGATTTGGTTTTGTTTTGGCAAGTAGAGTTCGTTGCCTTCTTCGTCAAGGAGCAACATCTCCTTCTTCCATACCTGATACAACTCGCCACTTACTACTTGACCCAACATCTCGCTGTAGCGCAAATAGAGGTTCTCCTTTTGGAGGTCGAGGATACGGCTTGCTAAGGTTTGACGAAGGTTCAAGATCATACGACGACCAAACGAAGAGAACTCAACTTTATCAGTTACTTCCTCACCAATTTCAGCCTCATCATCAAGTAACAATGCCTCAGTAATACCCACTTGTGTATCTGGGTTTGCCACGTCATCGTCCTCCATTACAAGGCGGTTACGATAGATTTCCAAATCACCTTTGTCTGGGTTGATAATCACGTCGTAGTTCGCATCTGTACCATACATTTTGGTAATCACATTGCGGAACGAATCCTCCAACACGTTAATAAACGTTTGTCGGTCAATGTTTTTGAGTTCTTTGAACTCTGAAAAAATGTCAATCAAATTGATTGAATCTTGTTTTTTTACTGCCATTTCTTATTTTGTTTTAATTTTATTCGAGTAAAGACTTTAAGGACATCAAAGTCCTTAAAATTTCAAGTCATATTTGGTGTATTTCACCGCGTTGTATGCGAAGGTAAGCGTCTGAATCTCTTTTTGTTTGCGCTTTTTACCCTCTACAGCGACCATCACTTCGGTGTCAATAGCAAAGCTATCCTCATCCACGCTAACCAAACTGCCACGATACTTTTTTCCGTCTGCTGCTAGTACTTCCACATCGTGACCAAGATGCTTTTGGTACTGCATTTTAGTCACAAATGGAGCGGTCAGGCTGACACTGCCCACCTCTAGAGCATAATCCTCTATTCCTTGTGCATCTAGTTGCTCCACCAGATAGTGATTCAATGCTGCACAAAAATCCACATCTACACCTTCCATCTTATCCACCTCAACTAGGATTTCATTTTGCGCGTTTACATTCAACGTAATCAACTCATAGCCAGTACCTTGCAACTTTTCTGCCACGAGAGTTTGTATTTGTAATTTGTCTATCATAGTCCTATTCCTATAAAATCGAGGGAACCTTTTCGGGTCCCCTCGTTCATTTCCGCTGCAAAGGTAATACTTTTTTTTGATATCAGCAAATATTTTCCTAAAAAAATTAGTCTCGATTGATATTTTCGTATGTATCCTGTCGCGTAGGATCAATATCCATCAACAGTTCATACACCATCTTTTTCTCATCTGTAGTACCACTCTTAAAGATATTAACCAATTCGTCCGATTTTGCATCCAAGAATGTACCCACCAGATAAGTAGCAGGTCTAGCGTTGTATGCCTCTTTGAGCACTTTGATATCCTTGGCTATGCGCGCACGACCATTAGCCACATTATTAACCATCTCATCTAAGCCATGGCGGTGATAGTCGTAATAATATGCGCGATATTTCTTAAACGCTTCGTCCATCAGATTATTGGTCAAGGCATAGCGATTACGATTGCTCTCAAAGGCTTTCCAGCCCACCATCTCAGCATTATCAAGCGATGCTGATTGCGCTGAAGTGACAATATCCTCGCATACTTGAAAATATGGTGTACCACCCAGTTTAGCAAATGAATCCATATCATGTCCAATAATCAGATAACAATAATACGCCACCATCGCGGTCAGATTGCTAGTAAATGTATTGGGTTGAAACTCCATTCGGTCATACTCCTGATAAGTAAAGGTAAAATTAGCATCCTTAATATTCAGGGTCGGTGTAGTATAAGTAGTTCCAAATACTGGTCGGCGACTTTGACATGTAAACTCGCAGACGAACATATTATCCTGTACGCTTTTTACTACAATCATCATGCTACATTCAATTCTTTCCTTTTCTTGGAATGTCATATTGGTCCATCGTTGCGTATTGACGAACTCTTCCATGCTCTGTTGTAGCGTATTAAATACCGCTTTGTTGGATCCTTGCACTTGTTCCGAATTGATGCTGATGGTGCATTTCAGTTCTTGTGCCCCCAACGATATACTCATAGCCATTAAGGCTACTACACATGCTACGTATCTCATTACTGAATGGATAATATATTACCTGTTTGTTGATTAAAATGAATGATTGGTGCTGGCTTGTTTAAGAACAATTCTTGTGCCAATGGAACAGCTACTCCCAATTGTGCCACCAGATATTGCTCGTTGCATAGTTCTTGATTTTGATATTCAATGCTCACTTGTGCCCTTCCTGGTAGATTGTAGTATATTTGCGATGGCAATGGTGCTTTGCTATTTTGCTCCACTACCTCTTGCAAGGCTTGTTTTGTTGCCTTCAGCGTGAGATAGATAGGCTCACCACTCAAGTCATCTTTGCCCACCACCCCGCTATGTTGCGACAAACGACAGATCACTTCGCGCTCTACGCTCTGTGTAGGAGTGTAAATGAATGTATGCGTCAGATGCTCCACCTCAATCTTCCCCACAAAGAGTTCCACCAAGCGTTGCTCTTGTTCTGCTAGTTGGTCCAATACCAACCGCATGGCATCACCATCAGCGGGCGCATGTTCCACATCACCCGCCAAGATATTGAGGCGTGTTTCGCGGATGCGATAGATCATCTTCGCTGCTCCCTCTGCCATCTTTGCAGTGGATCCAGCCATAAACTGTTCTTCCAACAAAGGCATCAGCGTGCTTGAATTTTTAATTTTAAGTTTGGAGTTATGAATTTTGTTTTTTGAATTAGGGATACTATCCGCTCCTATATTATACCCCAACAATCTGCCATCTTCGCTCAAGGTAAGTTTTTGTGTTTGCACACCTTTTTGTGGCGTTACTTTGTAAGCACGCTCGGTGTCTGCTGTGGTATATTGCTCAACGGTGAGATCTGTCAATTGGTAGTTGATTCGCTCTTCCACCACCACATCCTGTGCGCCCAGGTAGCGTTCTGCGTATTGGTAGAACACGCCTGGAGTGTATTTCACCATATCGTAGTTCAACGTAATGGTTAAAGCAGTTTTGGGCATGTAATACACCACTGCCACTTCATTCTCATGCAACACTTGTGCCATAGCCGTATGACACAAGACAGCGAGCAATATGCTCAATAAACTCTTTCTCATAATATTTCTTATTGTTTGTCTCGGCTTACGCCTCAAACGATTATTTTTTTTAATTCTTAATTCATAATTCACTCCATATCTCCCATGCTCTATCGGCTTGGATATGCAACATTTCCAATCCGTTTTTCACCCTACACCCTTGTTTTTGCCCCATGCGCAAGAAGCGCGTCATTTCGGGGTTGTAGATACAGTCATAGAGCAAATGTGCCTCGCCGAGCAATTGGTATGGTATATTAGGCATCTCATGCTCATAGGGATGCATTCCCAGCGGTGTACAGTTGACGATGATTGTATGCTGCTTGATAATCGCTTCTGTCAAATCCTCATACCCTATCACATTGGTATTGGGATTGCGGCTCACAAACGTATACCCAATTCCCATTTGCTTGAGTGCATAAGCAATTGCTTTGCTTACGCCTCCCGTCCCCAGCAGCAATGCCTGTTCATTGCCTTGTATTAGCGGCATCAAACTATCTCTAAAGCCGAGCCAATCAGTGTTGTAACCTTTGCCATGATGCACCACATTCACCGCCCCTATCGCACGTGCCGTTTCATCCAATGCGGTCAGATACGGTATGATTTCCTCCTTATAGGGATAGGTTACGTTCATCCCGTCTAGTATCTGCAACAATGGTAGTACTTCCTCTATCGCATCGATCTGTAACGCCTGATACGTCGCAGGCACATGTTCCAAGGCAAACTTATCCGTGAAGTATTGCTCCGAAAAGGAATGTCCTAACGGCTTACCGATTATACCATATTGTGATTTACAATCTGACAATTTACAAACTATAATTTGATACTTTCTTATCTCAACCTTCGCCTCGAACGATTATCTCAAATTTTCCTTTCTTAAGCACAGCTTTATGCGAATGTGAGTAGAATGTTTTTCCTCCAACCCCTTTGGTTTGTGCATCATACATCTTATCCACTTCTGCAAAGCCATAATCTTTTAGTTCTTCGTACAGCCTTACTTTGCCAGCGGCTTTGGTATCCTGCCCGTCCAGCCAATCCACATACCCCTGCATATGCTCAGCGGTGGCTGCTATATGTTCTATCTCCGATTGGCTGTAGCCACCCAACGACTCACGCACGGCATTACGCGTAAAGTCCGTATCACTATTGCTAGAATCCTCCACCCATGCCTTTCCTCGGATATCGTGCAGATAATGCAGTATGTATGCGCGTGTCGTGCACAATAGCGGGCGCACGATAGGTATCTCATTGGGTGCATAGGCATTTCTGCTTTTCGCACGCATACCACATAGTCCACGTATCCCGCACCCACGTTTGAGATTCATAATCACTGTTTCCGCTTGGTCGTTTTGATGATGTGCTACAGCTATCGCCTCACAGTGTTCCTGCATAGCCAACTCTGCAAACCATT
>CALCGX010000028.1 GCA_937901225.1 uncultured Bacteroidales bacterium
GTGGACTGCTTCTGCATATTCTGCTATCGCCAATGTGAGTGTGCATGATATGAACCCTTCGTATTCTTACAATGCGCGCAAGGATGATCCTGATATCTTGAAGCGTAAAGTGGTAAAAGGTGGTAGTTGGAAGGATGTGAGCTATTATCTGCAATGTGGTGTTCGTACTTATGAATATCAGTATGAGAGCCGCTCCTACATTGGTTTCCGTTGTGTTCGTTCGTACATTGGTAACTAATAAGATAACTAATTAATATAGTATATTGTTTGTATAAAATAAAAAGATTATGTCAGAAAAAGTAAATGATGTCAATAAAAAAGGGGGCTGGGCTCGCTTTATGGAGTGGTATGGTTCGTACCAAGGTAAACGTGCGGTAGGTATGGTGTATTCTATTGGTGCAGCCGTTGTGATTGTAGGTGCATTGTTTAAGATTATGCACTGGCCAGGAGCAAGTACTGTGCTGATTGCAGGTATGTGTACCGAGGCGTTGCTTTTTATGATTGGTTGTTTGGATAAACCACACCCAGAATTTCATTGGCATGAAGTTTTTCCACAATTGTTAGGTCATGGTACTGAACCAGGATTGTTGGCAGAAATGCAAGCACGTCCAAAACCAACATTGATGGGAGGTGCTGAAGGTTCTAGTTCTGCAAGTGTGCCTGCTTTGAATGAAAAAGAATTGGAATCCTTGAAGGCTGGAATAGGTAATTTAGCTAAGACTGCTGCTCAGTTGAGCGAATTAAGTACTGTAGCAACCGCTACTAATAAGTTGACAAGTAAATTGGATGCTGCATCTGATGCTGCGGAGCAGTTTGTTAGTGCGGGTAAGATCATTAGCGAAAAGAGTGATGCACTTGGTTCTGTATATGCACAAGTAACTCAAGATATGCAAAATGTAGCTAAAGGCACCAAGGAGTACGAAGTTAAAGTGGCAGATGTTGCGAAACAATTGACAAGTTTGAATGCAGTATATGAGTTGCAATTGCAAACCTTGCAAAAACAAGTAGAGGCATATAAAGCACAAACCGAGAAGGTAACTGGCGCTACTGCACAGGTAGAGACTTTGACTGCTACTGTTAAGCAAATGACTGATGCAGCAGGAAATGCGTTGAAGAGTCAAGAGGCATATGTTGCTGGTGCAAAGCAATTGGCTAATCAAGTAGCTGATTTGAATAAAGTATATGGTAATATGTTGAATGCGTTGGCATAATGTCGCGCGCGTAATACCTTATTATAATATAGTATGGGTGGAGCTACGAACTGTCCGGAAACCCCGAGACAAAAAATGATTGGTATGATGTATCTGGTGTTGACCGCCATGTTGGCGCTCAACGTCAGTGCAGCAATTTTGAATGGCTATATAGCTGTGGATGATAGTTTGCATGCTACTATCAGTGCTACTGAAGAAAGTAATGGTGAAGCATATGCTCAGTTTGAAGCTGCTCTTAGTCAAAATGCAGAGAAAACACAGACGTGGTATGACAAAGCCATGCAGGTAAAGCAAACTTCGGATGCTTTTTATGCATATGTGCAAAATTTCAAAGATGAGATGGTTGCCATTGCAGATGGTGCTGATGCTAAGAAAAATGCTACACTTCGTGATGTGAAAAAGCAGGATGATACTAATGTGCCTCAGCAATATGCCATTGAAGAGGGAAATGCGGCGAAGTTGAAAGATAAAATTCATGCCTATCGTGATTTTATGATTGATATCACAGGCGAGAGTCCTGCATTGGATAAAGAGTTTATACAAACATTTCATACTCCTCGTGGAACGAATACAAGTGGTGATTCCATCTCTTGGGAGGAAAGTTTGTTCCATGAAATGCCGATGTGTGCTTGTATTTCCGTATTGACTAAGTTGCAAAATGATATTCGCCATAGTGAAGGTCGTGCAGTACGTTATTTGTTGACCCAAACTGATGCAGGTGACTTACGTGTGAATAAATTTAGTGCGCACATTATTCCTTCTGCTAAGTATATCATGAAGGGGCAGAAATATTCTGCACAAATACTTTTTGCCGCCATCGACTCGACACAAGCGTTGGAGTATTATGTAAATGGGCAGAAACTGAATAGCCATGGTGTGTATGAAATTGTGGCTAATAGTGTCGGAATGCAGAAGATTAAAGGTCAAATTGGTTATATGGATCAACAAGGTGTGATGCAATATTTGCCATTTGAAGATGAATACACGGTTGGTGAGCCTGCAGCGACCATTTCGAATACGGAGTTGAATATTATGTTTCGTGAGTATGCAAACATATTTTCTATTTCGGTACCTGGTATAAGCAACGATTTGATTGATATAAAATGTTCGCATGCGACTATAACTAAACAAAACAATGGTTCTTGGGTTATTAATCCATCGAAGAATTCTCCAGACAAATTGACCATAGAGGTGTATGCGAAGATGAATGGCAATTCGTTGGCAATGGGTGCACAAGAGTATCGAGTGCGCGAATTGCCAAATCCTACCGCATTCTTTGAAGTGGATGGTACGTTAGTGGATGAAGGAAAAATTTCATTTGTAAAACTTAGAAATCCAAAGAACAAATTTGTGGCATCTTATGGCTCTGAAGGATTGGTTCAAGCCAAGTTTGAGATTGTAAGTTTTCAAGTACGCTTACCTTCTGGTACATCAATTCAGGTGCAGGGTAATCAATTCAACAAACGTGCTTTGGATGCAATCGGTAAATTGCAATTGGGTAGTGTTATTACCATTATGTCAATTAAAGCTAAGGGACAGAATGGAAGTGAGCGACCACTACGAAGTATTGTTATAGAGTTATAAAAAATAAAATAGATTATGAAGAAATTATTTTTTGTTATCGTTGTGCTATTCGGATTCTCTGCGGTTCAGGCTCAACATCAAATCAATTCATTCTTTGATGACATGGGATTGGTGCGTATTGAAACTCAGGAATTGTCGGAGTCAGCAGACTCAATTGTGACTATTTTTCACCGTTCTGATGATATTGTATGGTCGCGCGTGGTATATCGTATAATAGATTTGCGTTTCAAGCAGAATTACCAACTTTATACTCCGCTTTCTCCTTTTGACCCAGCTTATAGTTCATTACTAAAAGTAATGCTTATGGCTGTTGCAGATGGTATGCCAGTTTATGCGAAGGATAATAATGGTGATTTGAGACCCTCTTTTAAGGCGGATGCTAAGATAGTGGGAACTGATGTTTTTTCACTGTTGGATGTGTATAATTTGACTGATTTTGATGCAGATGAAGAAACACGAGCATATGAGCGTATTTTGCGATTGGATTCAGCTCAGAATGTGGAATTCAATGCGGGTGCTTTCCCTCGTTTTGCCAAGAATCAGTTGAAATACATGATTCAAGAGGTAGTATTCTTTGATAAACACTATTCACGTATGTATTCTAAAATATTATCAATAGCTCCAATGCATGCTGATAATATTCTGAGCGAGGATGCTACCGTGATGGCGGCATTGTATCAGCAGATTCTTTTCTGGGTACCATTTGATTCGTTCCGTCCTTATTTGGCTCAGCAGTATATTATGCCGAAGGGTAATGACACGAAGCGTGTTACGTATGATGAGTTCTTTGCTCAAAAGTTATACACCTCGTATATTGTTGGTACCAACAACATTTACAATCGCTTAATTCCTGAATACGCGACTACTTTTGAAGAAATAAAGAAAGAACAAAGCCGTATTGAATGGGAGTTGCTCAGCGCAGAACAAGATCTCTGGGAGTATTAAGAATTATTGTTGGGCAGGTTGATAAACCTGCCCTTTCTGCTATATAATGAAACGTCGTAGCTTATTCAATATGTATTTTACCACAACGATTTCCATATCGTTGGTGTTGTTCTTGGTGGGATTGGAGTGCGTGGTGCTGATGTCTGCGCATGAGTTGGTACGCCATGTGCGTGAGAATGTGGTGTTGACTGTGGTACTTAGCGATATGGCTTCGCAAGAGGATGTAGCGCGTTTGGATAATTTAATGCAAGTTGCACCATATGCAAATGGGAGTGACTATATCTCACGTGAAGAAGCGCTGCAAGAGCATATTGATAATCTCGGAGAAGATCCACAAAAGTTTTTGGGTTATAATCCTTTGACTGATGCCTTTGAAGTGAATCTGCATGCTGAATATGCCCAAATAGACAGTATCCACGTTATTGAACAAAGTCTGTTGGCTCTGCCCTATGTGGACAAAGTGATTTATCAGGCAGATATTGTTAAGCAATTGGATAGTAATTTGCAAGAAGCCTCGTTGATATTATTAGCGATTGCGTTGGCTTTGTTGGTAATTGCGCTAGTGTTGATAAGCAATACTATTCAGTTGCAAGTATATTCCAAACGCTTCTTAATCAATACAATGCGTTTGGTGGGAGCTACCCCATGGGTGATTAAATGGCCGTTTATCCGTAGAAATATGTTGATGGGTATTGAGGCTGCGTGTGTTGCCCTATTGATGTTAGCCGCTACATACTACTATTTTGTCAATCGTTTGGGCATTCGATTATTTGCATTAACAGAGCAGAATATCGCTATTATAATTGTCGCTGTAGTATTTGTAGGATGGTTTATTACCTTCTTTGCTTCATTAGCAGCTACCAATCGATATATACGAATGAAAACAAGTAAAATGTATGAAATTTAATCTTCCTAAACTCAATGCTATTCTAATCGCCATTGCTTTGGTTGTGATTGTAATTGGTTTTGCGCTTATGACAGGGGCCCCTAGTGGCGCTACTGAATACAATCCTGATATTTTTTCTTTTCGTCGAATCACAGTAGGTCCAATGATTTCCTTGTTTGGATTTCTTGTGATGATAGTAGCAATCTTATATAAACCTCGTAAAAAATGAGTTGGTTTGAAGCCTTGATTTTAGGCATCATTCAGGGGCTTACTGAATTTTTGCCTGTTTCTTCGTCTGGTCACCTTGAGATTGGTCAGGCATTGTTGGGTACAGCAGGAGAAGAAAACCTCATCTTTGCTATCGTGGTACATACTGCCACTGTATTATCCACACTGGTTGTTCTTTGGAAAGAAGTTGCGCAGTTGTTCAGAGGTACCTTTACAACTACTCAATGGAATGAGGATAAGAATTATGTGGCCATGATATTGGTGTCTATGATACCTGTTTTTGTTGTAGGAATGTTCTTCAAGGAGCAAGTGGAGGCTTTCTTCGGAAATGGCTTGCTGCTTGTAGGCATCTGTCTTTGTGTTACAGCCGTTTTGCTCTATTTTAGCGAATGGTTGAGCAAACGTCGTGCAGGATTGGGGCACGAGGTTGGCTATAAAGATGCAATAATCATTGGCCTTTCGCAGGCTGTTGCTGTATTGCCAGGACTTAGCCGTAGTGGAACAACCATCGCTACAGGTTTGCTTTGCGGAGTTAAAAAAGAGAGTGTTACAAAATTCTCTTTTTTGATGGTATTGATTCCTATTCTAGGAGAGGCTTTTCTTGAATTATTGGATCTTTTGAGTGGTGAAGTGGTTTCTTCTTTGGGCCTACTGCCTATGATGGTGGGCTTCTTTGCTGCGTTTGCCTCAGGCTGTTTGGCATGTAAATTTATGATTAATATTGTCCGTCGCCAAAAACTAATATATTTTGCCATCTATTGTCTGTGCGCGGGTATCTTCTCTATTGTATATGAACTTTGTTGAGGGGGAGATATTAGCATTTGACAAACCCTATCGCTGGACCAGTTTTGATGTGGTAGGTAAGGCGCGATGGTTGTTGTGCAAAAAGTTAGGTGTAAAAAAACTTAAAGTGGGTCATTCTGGAACGCTTGATCCGCTTGCTACAGGGGTTGTCGTAGTATGTACTGGTAAAAAAACCAAGCTTATAGATCAACTCCAAGCACATCAAAAAGAGTATGTGGCTACCCTTCAACTTGGTGCAACGACACCTAGTTTTGACCTTGAAAAAGAGATTGATGCCACATATCCTACAGCGCATATCACGCGTGCATTGATTGATGAGGTAATTCCTACTTTTGAGGGTGAGCAGTGGCAAGTGCCTCCGATGTTCTCAGCGGTTAAAGTGGATGGCAAACGTGCATATAAATTGGCGCGTCAGGGTGAAGAAGTAGAACTTAAGGCCAAACTGCTGGTCATTGATGAAATTGAAATACAAGGATTTGATGAGCAAGCCATGCAACTAACATTGCGTATCGTTTGTTCAAAAGGTACCTATATCCGTGCTTTGGCGCGAGATATTGGTCAACGCTTAAATAGTGGCGCACACTTGATTGCTTTGCGCCGAACAAGAGTGGGGGATATTCGTGTGGAGGATTGCATAACATTCGAACAATTTACAGCTTTGATAGATAATGAAATTAAGTAACTTCAAATTCAAATTACCAGAGGAGCAAATTGCTCAGTTCCCAAGTCGCTTTCGTGATGAAGCGCGTTTGCTTGTACTACATGCCAAAACAGGGCAGATTGAGCACAAGATGATGAATGACTTGGCATCATACTTCGATGAGGGAGATGTGCTCATCGCTAATGATACCAAGGTTTTTCCAGCTCGCTTATATGCTCAAAAAGAAAAGACATTAGCCAATATAGAGGTCTTCTTGTTGCGTGAATTGAGCCATGAGAACCGCTATTGGGATGTGCTCGTTGACCCTGCTCGTAAGATTCGTATAGGTAACAAACTTTTCTTTGATGAGGATGCTACTGTTGTAGCAGAGGTGATTGATAATACCACTTCGCGCGGTCGTACATTGCGATTTTTGACAGATTATGAAGGGGATGAATTTGTACAGCATCTATATGCAATGGGTAATGCTCCGTTGCCTAAATACATCCGTCGTCCTATGAGTGAGGAGACTTTGGAGCAATATGAAGAGGTCTTTGAGGATTTGCCAGTAGATGAGATGGACAACGAACGCTATCAAACTGTTTTTGCGGACAAGATAGGTGCAGTGGCAGCACCAGCAGCGGGTATGCATTTCTCTAAGAATCTCCTCAAACGTCTTGAAATACGCGGTGTAGAGACCTATACACTTACTTCACACGTTGGTTTAGGTAACTTCAAGTCGGTTGACGTAGAGGATTTGTCAAAGCATAAGGTAGAGAGCGAGCAAATCTCTATCCCACAAACGGTAGTGGATGCGGTACATGGTGCACAGCAACATAATCATCGTATATGTGCTATTGGCACAGAGGTAATGCGTGCGTTGGAGCATGTGGTAGGTACTAATGGTCAGATTAAGGCATACGAGGGATGGACCAATAAGTTCATCTATCCTCCATACGATTTCACGGTGGCGAATGCATTCTTCGTGAATTTCTATATGCCACTCTCTACTCAACTGATTATGGTGGCTACTTTCGGTGGTGTAGATGTGGTGATGAAAGCTTATCATGAGGCCGTCAAAACGGGGTATCGTTTTGGTGACTATGGTGATGCCATGCTTATCCTTATGGATTAACCATTAACCCCTTTCAAACTCTTATAACTTTTAATGCGGCATGCCGCATAGCGATATGAACGTACGTATTGACGAGAGCTGGCGACAAGTCTTACAACCCGAATTCGACAAACCCTATTTCGAGTTGCTGACTAATTTTGTACGCAATGCTTATCGTACTACGCAATGTTTCCCTCCTGCGGGGCAGATTTTTCGTGCCTTCGATCTTTGTCCGTTCAATAGAGTGCGTGTGGTGATTATTGGTCAGGATCCTTATCATGATTTCAATCAAGCACATGGACTCTGTTTCTCGGTACAAGATGGGGTGCGTGTTCCTCCTTCATTGGAAAACATATATAAGGAACTTAATCGTGATTTAGGAAAACCAATTCCTACTTCGGGTAATCTGACCCATTGGGCTGAGCAAGGGGTGCTATTGTTGAATGCCACGCTCACGGTAGAAGCTCATCGTGCAGGAAGTCATCAAGGAAAAGGTTGGGAAGAACTGACCGATGCTGCCATACAAGCACTTAATAATCAACGTGAGAATGTCGTTTTTATGCTTTGGGGTAGTTATGCACAGCGCAAAGGACAATTTATAGATCGCCGTCGTCATCTTGTGCTCACAGCGGTTCACCCTAGCCCACTCAGCGCTTATCGTGGGTTCATAGGTTGCGGACACTTCTCCCAAACCAATGCCTACCTTCAGCAACATGGTCAAACCCCAATCAATTGGTAATGTTTTACCCTTAAAACTTTTGCTCACTTGAAAACGTTATTACTCATAGATGCCTACGCGATGATTTATCGCGCGTACTACGCCTTTATTCGTGCACCTCGAATGAACTCGCGTGGAGAGAATACATCCGCTATCTTTGGCTTCGTTGTTACCTTTGAGGATTTGCTTAAGCGCCTTAAACCCAGCCATATTGCTGTTGCATTTGATCCCGCAGGACCTACTTTCCGTCACGAAGCATTTGAGCAATACAAAGCGCAGCGTCAGGAGACGCCTGAGGATATTCGTTGGGCTGTGCCTCGTATCAAGCAGATTCTACAAGCAATGAATGTTCCTGTCTTGGAAGTGCCAGGTTACGAGGCAGATGATGTGATAGGAACTATTGCGCACAAGGCTGAGCAGGAGGGCTTTGAAGTCTATATGGCAACTCCTGATAAAGACTATGGTCAGCTTGTTACCGAACATATTTTCATGTATCGTCCTCGCCATACAGGCGGATTTGAGAAACTAGGCCCTCAAGAGGTCTGCGAGAAATATGGCTTGCAATCTCAATCGCAAGTGATCGACTTGCTTGGTCTAATGGGAGATAGTAGCGATAATATACCTGGTTGTAAAGGGGTTGGCGAAAAGACTGCCGTACAACTTCTTCAGCAGTTTGGCTCAATAGATGGTCTTCTTGTTAATACAGACCAACTCAAGGGTGCATTGCAGCGTAAGGTACAAGAACAAGTGGAGGAGATTCGCTTCTCACGTTTCTTAGCAACAATTAAGACCGATGTACCTATTGAGTTTGATGCGCAAGCACTTGTATATCAAGACCGTAATTGGGAACTACTTGCACCCATCTACCGTGAACTTGAGTTCAATTCCCTTCTCAAACAAGCACCAACAGCACTTAAGCAACCAGCACCTAAAGTAGGCAAGAAGATTAAACCACAAGAGGCAACCTTGGACTTGTTTGCTGATATGAATCCTGCAACAGAACATACAATGAAGCAAACCTCTGAAGAGGACGATTCCAAAGCAAGATTAGTATCATATCTTCTCAACCCAGAAGTGGCATATAATCCCGACCAACCTGTCAATTGGGAAGCGCTCGAGGCAGATACTTCCCTTTGGAATCTTTACCAGGAGGTAGAACTGCCACTCTCCGCTATTTTACGTGAGATGGAGCAAATAGGTGTACGTATTGATGTGCCTATGCTCAAGCAGGCAGAGGCTAAACTCAACAATGAACTCCAAACGATTGAGCAGCAGATATATACATCTGTAGGAATGACTTTCAATATCAATTCGCCTAAACAAGTGGGAGAAGTGCTTTTCGACCAACTCCAACTCGATGATAAGGCGAAGAAATCCAAGACGGGGCAATACTCCACTTCTGAAGAGGTGCTACTCGCCCTCAAACCCAAGCATCCTGTGGTGGGTTTAATCCTTGAATATCGTGAACTTAAGAAACTCATTTCTACCTATATTTCTGCTTTACCAAACTATATCAATCCAACTACAGGGAAGATTCACACCACCTATAATCAGACGGTTACGGCTACTGGTCGCTTGTCATCTTCCAATCCGAATCTCCAGAATCTGCCTATTCGTAGCGAGCGTGGTCAGTTGATTCGCCAAGCGGTTATTCCTGATGAAGGTTGCCTCTTCCTTTCGGCAGATTATTCGCAGATAGAGCTTCGCCTTATGGCGCATTTCTCGCAGGATCCTCATCTTGTGCAAGCCTTCCTTTCTGGGCAAGATATCCATGCGGCTACAGCTGCTAAGATTTTCAATGTATCGATAGAGGAGGTTACGAAAGAGCAACGCCGACAAGCTAAAACGGCTAATTTCGGTATCATCTATGGTATTTCAGCCTTTGGCTTGGCACAGCAGCTTGATTGCTCTCGTTCGGAGGCAAAGGCATTGATTGATGGCTATTTTGCCGCATTCCCTGGAGTGATAGATTATATCGAACGTCAAAAACAACTTGCTCGCGAGCAAGGGTATGCTGTGACACTTTTCGGTCGCAAGCGTTATCTTCCCGATATTTTGTCGCATAATGCAACGGTACGTTCGTTTGCTGAGCGCAACGCTGTTAATTCGCCTATTCAAGGTACTGCTGCGGATATTATTAAAATGGCAATGGTCACTATTCATCGTCGTTTGAAGGCAGAGGGACTGAAGGCGCAGATGATTATGCAGGTGCATGATGAATTGAACTTCAATGTGCCGATGGACGAGGTGGATAGGGTGCGTGAGATTGTGGTTGGCGAGATGCAGAATGTGGTGCATTTGACTGTGCCATTGATTGCCGACTGTGGAGTAGGGACTAATTGGTTAGAAGCGCATTAAAGAAATCGCGAGGCAATGCCCCGCGATTTTTTATATTGTATTGTCTTCTTCAGGAAGACCATATTTGTTTTCTCCTTCTTCGCTACGATAAAATAGAAGGATGGTGTTCATAATAGGAACAAAGTACCACCATCCACTATGACCACTATCGTGATAACGACGAATAGATACGCAAATATGTGGACATAGTGTGAGTAAAGCAAATGTCCATGCAATGACTTGGGCTATAATAGTAATGGTAGTTTCATCTCCAATACCTAATCCTACGCAAACTCCCGCGATGACTCCTGCTATAAAACCAATAGAGATACTCATAATCATAAGAAATAAGAAAAACCACCAATATTCAGAACGGCTTGCTCGCCCTTTGGCATTAGCATAGTTTTTGAATACGTTTTCAACGGATTTTGTAAATGTCATAATAGTTAAATGATAAAATTGGTTATCCTACTCGTTTTGGGCCTTTCGGCTACTCCCTCGTACCTTGTTTAATTTGAAATACGCACATAAAAAAGCACGGTACTTTTAGTGTATCTTGCTCTTGCTGGGTGTTTGGCGTAACCCGTACCTGCAATATAACATAAAAGCCCGCGCTCAAGCGCGAACATTCTATCTATATTATTTCAGGTACTTACTAATAGTCGCCAAACTTTTGCAAGAGAAATAACAAGCTAAAATGCTTTTTCAATTATTTTCGTGATGTGCGTACTAAATACGCTTCTGTTTCATAGGCAAATCTAATTTATTATTTATATTTTTGTTTCTGTTTGCAAAGTTACAAAAAACTTTTTGATTATGCAAATTTATACTAATTCCGTGATGTAATCAACGGGATTTTTTGTCCCCACATTTGCTATGTGTCTTATACTGAAATAGGTTTACTCATAAAATGAACAAAAAGTATCAATTATTA
>CALCGX010000029.1 GCA_937901225.1 uncultured Bacteroidales bacterium
TTCCCATCAACATCAAGACTATCCATACTGTTCTTTTCATACCTTTATATATTATAATACGTTTTCTTGATGCAAAGATAGTGCCAACGAGTGAATAAAGTTTGCTCTATTTCCAACGAGTGCAGCCTACCTTCGCTTTCCATGATGCAAAGATAGTGCCAACGAGTGAATAAAGCTTGCTTTATTTCCAACGAGTGCAGCCTACCTTCGCTTTCCATGATGCAAAGATACACGATAAAAACAACCCCGACAGAGGATTTTCCCTATCATTTGTGGGGAGAATCCCTAAAAAAGCGTACTTTTGCAAAAAAGAGCAATATTCTTGTGTAGTGTTTAAAGTTTAATGTTTAGAGTAGCTCCGCGATGCTCCCCATCTAGAAGCCCCTCAACACTAAACACTACACGCTAAACACTAAACACTACTCCTTCACCACCATGACCAGTTCCCCATTCTTAATTACATATTCTCCCGCATATGCCATAGTCTTCTCCGCGATATGTCTCACCACGCTACCGCAGTCCATACCTGCGTCATATGGCCATTGAGGACCATGAATCACACAAATACAGGTGTATTGTGGATTCTCCTCAGGGAAATATCCTACAAACGACATACGGTGGCGGCGATTGCTATAAGCTTTTTCCAAAATTTGTGCCGTACCCGTCTTACCTGCTATTGCCACCAAATCACTCTGTGCCTTACGTGTACCCCAAGGGTTGACAGATGCTGTTCCCAGCGTATCATTCCACACTACATCATGCAAGCATTCGCGTATGCTTTCCAGCGTAGCATCACTACACATGCTACTCCTGATCACACTACTCTCAAACTCCTCGATTACTTTTCCATTTTTGCGTATCTCTTTGACTATTAGAGGAGTGATCATCTTTCCGTCATTTGCAATACCATTGTAGAACGTCAGCATTTGCAGCGGGCTCAACTCCACCGAATAGCCATAAGCCATCTTCGAGATAGTCACTGTATCATTGGGCACATTGATCAATGCTTGCTTTGCACCAGGGATGGTGTAGTCCACGCTATCGCATAAGCCCATGTTTTTCAGTTTTTTAACAAACTTCTTTGCACTACCACCATAGCCCTCTGTCACTATTTTGGCCAAAGCGATATTACTACTTACAGCCATCGCTTGACGAATATTATAGATTGTATCCGCAGGATGCGCATCGGTGTGTTTTGAGCCATGATATGACCACCCATTTCTATAAACACGGATGGTATCATCCATCTCTACCTTGCCATCATCCAACGCTGCCATCATCGAAATGGTCTTAAAAGTCGAACCAGGCTCCATACGTATAACCGCGTGATTGGCTACTTCATAATACTGCTCATCATCACCACGATCTAGATTACTCATCGCCTTAATCTCACCTGTATGCACATCCATCAAAATCACGCAACCCCAATCCGCTCGGGTATGTTCCAAACGTTTACGGAGTGCTGTTTCGCAAATATCCATCAGATTGGCATCAAACGTGGTGTAGATATCACAGCCATTCTTTGCTTCGCGAATAGGCACATTCTGCCAACCACCAGCAATCTTCTGCCGCACGCTCATACCATCTTCGCCTCGCAAATAGGAGTCAAATCGCATTTCCAAACCCGATTTGGCCTCTCCGCTTGCTGCATATATATTGCCTATAGCTCTGCTCCCCAGACTATTAAAGGGTTTCACACGTAAATTCAAATCCTCAGCATAAAATCCGCTCTTATATACACCACGACGAATCAATGGTAATTGCTTTATTTCTTTTAACTGGGTATAAGATATGCGCTCATTACTCAAACGAACATAACGTCCTCTTCCCTTGTTGCTACGATAGGCATCTACCATGCGTTTGCGATATTCTTCTTTCGTTTGATCGCCAACAATCCTGCTCAATCCTTCGGCAATACTATCCACATGCGACCAAAATAATTCACCTTGCTCCATATGCAATGCCTCTACACGTGTATCCATATGAATGCTATATTGAGGCACACTGCTTGCTAATAATCGCCCATCGCAATCGAATATATTGCCGCGTATTGCTCTGATAGTTTTATAATTAGACTCACGTTTATCCACCAAACCCTCCCAACGATCGCGCTGTACAGTCTGAATGGTGATGATACGGACAAACACTATAACAAACAACAATGCAATCACTACAAATACGATGGCAAAGCGCAAAATTGTATTTTTTAGATTCTCACTCATTGTATTCTAGTTGCTGGTTTGTTGGTTTCTTTGACCGTGCTGCCTTTCTCTTTGAGCATACGTGCTACGGATGATTGACGACTTTTGTTCATCAATTCTGTGTTCAATGTCAGTTGCGTTAGTTGCACATCTTGCAATTCTTTTTGCAAGTCGCTCAATATGCGCTGCTGGCGTTGAGATTGATAGCCACTATAAATGTACAGAAATATCAATCCGCTAATCAGCAGAATAACTTTGTATTGTTGTTTGAACCAACCATGGCTCAACACATCGCCACTTAGTATGTCTTTGATCGAAAACTTACTCATAACTTTTCTGCTACTCTCAGTTTCGCACTTCTCGCTCTAGGATT
The DNA here is from genome assembly GCA_937901225.1 of uncultured Bacteroidales bacterium. Classification (GTDB taxonomy): domain Bacteria; phylum Bacteroidota; class Bacteroidia; order Bacteroidales; family Paludibacteraceae; genus Colicola. The sequence continues at coordinate 2,575 of CALCGX010000029.1, forward strand.
TCTTTCTACTTCCTCCGCACTCGCTGTCAAACCTTTCTCTATCACCTTAAACGGGCTCAATATATTGCCGTAAAAATCCTTCTCAATCTTTCCTTCCAGGTTGCCCGAACGCAAGAAATTCTTCACCATTCTATCTTCTAACGAATGATAGGTTAAGATGGCTATCCTACCTCCTGGTCTCAGTAAGTCCTTGGCGGCCAACAACATCTCCCTCAATGCACCCATCTCATCATTCACTTCAATGCGCAAAGCTTGAAACAATTTCGCCAGCTCTTTCTTCGCACCCGCAGGAATATCCAACTCCTGCCCATCTCTTCCTCCTTGAAGGAGGGGCGAGGGGGTCTTCCCGATAACCACCGCTACTAGTTCCTCCGTTCTTTCTATTGCCTTCTGACCTCGTGCCTTTACGATTTTCTTCGCTATTTGACGCGAATTATTCATCTCACCATATATATATAATACGCGCGCGAGGTCTTCTTCGCTATAACTATTCAAAATATCAGCTGCAGTCTTACCGCCCGTTTGATTCATTCGCATATCCAACGGTGCCGAGAATCGAAAACTAAATCCTCGCTCTGGACAATCAAAGTGATGAAATGATACACCCAAATCACCCAACAAACCATCTATTTGTTCCACTCCATAATAGTCCATAAAGTTGCGCAAATAACGGAAGTTGCTGTGCACAAACTGCCAGTTTTCTTGGTGCATTGCATTTTGCAAAGTGTCTAAATCTTGATCGAAAGAATACAATTTGCCTTGTTCGCTAAGTTGTTGCAAAATTGCCCGCGAATGTCCACCGCCACCGAAGGTAACATCCACATACAACCCATCGGGTTGAATATTCAACCCTTGGATTGTCTCTCTCAGCATTGCGGGAATGTGATAAATCTCATTCATAGTTAGTTAGGTTTAATTTATAGTTTAGGCTGGGATTTCATGCGTATGCGTATGCGCTCTGCCAAGTCTTTTTGCGGCATTTGTTTCTCGTTAAATAGAGTCGGATTCCATATTGCAAAACGGTCCAACATACCTACAAATAGTATATCTTGTTGAGCACCAATCATTTCCAGGTTTCTCTTTTGCAGCAGTACACGTCCTTGACTATCCATGTCCAACATCTCTGCCTCGGACATAAACTGCATCAATATCATTTGATCTTCTGGATCCCACTCATCCAATGCATTACGCAATTGACTTACTTTTGCATGCCATACGTGCTCAGGATAGAAGATAACACACTCATTATCTGTATCTCGTCGCATTACAATATGCGTCGAACCCATCTCTGCAAGTATTTTGCGATAGCTTGCAGGAATAAACACGCGACCTTTGCCATCCAAACGTGCTTCGATATTTCCAATAAATGTGTTCATAATTTTCAATTTTATTTTCTAACAGCCGAAGGCGGTCTAACAACATAGTGGTCCGACTTCCGACAGCCTTCAGGCGGTCTTTTTTCAAATTCCGCTGCAAAGTTACAAAAAATATTTCATATTCCCCACATTTCCCCACAAAAAAAATATCAAATACTTTTTAGAGATGTTTTCAAAATTTTTATCAACAATTTAATCTGCTGATATTTAGAGTGATATGGACTTTATTGGTTTTGTGGTGGAAAGTGGGGTGAAAGTGTCTATGTAAAAACTAATCTTCTTATAATTTGTTTACCTGCATTTTTTTTTGTACCTTTGTCGTCGAATTCAAAATCGTAAATTTATAAATTATAACGTTATATGAAATGTCTTATTATTGGCTCTGGTCCTGCGGGTTATACTGCGGCCATCTATGCTTCACGCGCAAACCTTCAGCCTGTACTCATTGAGGGTATGCAAGTGGGTGGGCAATTAATGATCACTACTGAGGTGGAGAATTTCCCTGGCTACCCAGACGGCGTAGAGCCTTATCAAATGATGGATGACATGCGTCGTCAAGCCGAGCGTTTCGGTACCGAGTTTGTGTCTGGTATGGTTACTAAGGTCGATTTTTCTTGTTCGCCTAAGAAAGTGTGGGTGGAGGATGATCAACTCTATGAGGCTGATACTGTGATTATTGCTACAGGTGCTAGTGCCAAGTTCCTCGGCATCCAATCGGAGGAAGATTACAAGGGACGCGGTGTATCTGCTTGCGCTACGTGCGACGGTTTCTTCTACCGCAAAAAGACTGTGGCTGTAGTAGGTGGTGGCGATACCGCTTGCGAAGAGGCAAACTATTTGGCAGGTCTCTGCGAGAAAGTATATATGATCGTGCGCAAACCGTACCTTCGTGCTTCAGATATCATGCAAAAACGTGTTTTCGATAACCCAAAGATTGAAATTCTCTTCGAACACAATACCTTGAATCTCACGGGTGAGACTAAGGTAGAAGGTGCAGATCTTGTGTATAAGAAAGGGACTCCAGAAGAGGAGATTCGTCATATTGCCATTGATGGATTCTTCTTGGCGATTGGTCATAAGCCAAACACCGACCTCTTTGCCGAATATCTTGACCGCGATGCAGAGGGATATATTGTAGTAGAAGGTCACAGCCCATGCACCAACATAGCGGGCGTTTTTGCAGCGGGCGACTGTGCTGATCCACACTACCGTCAAGCTATTGTAGCTGCTGCTAGTGGTTGCAAAGCGGCTATGGAAGCTGAGAAATACCTCGCTTCCTTGGCATAATGTCGAAAAGGAAAGTAATACTAAACAAAAAAGACTTCGGATTTCCGAAGTCTTTTTTGTGGTGCCACCAGGAATCGAACCGGGGACACAAGGATTTTCAGTCCTTTGCTCTACCAACTGAGCTATGGCACCCCTCTTTCTTGACGAAAGCGAGTGCAAAGGTACTGCTTTTTTTTGAACTGACCAAATATTTTGACGATTTTTTTATAAAAATATAGATTTATTACCTAAAAAGTGTGAAAATATCAGAAAAAAATACTAATTTTGCGCCCTATAAGCAATAAATCACGTGAATTTGTAATGTCAATCCGCTATCAATCCGCTATCAATTACGTACCATATACGTAGGATATACGTAAGATATACGTAACATATACGTAGGATACAGCAGTATTAAAGCAATGAAACTAAAGGTTATAGCATATGCTCGCAATGGTTTCTCGCAGAAATTTGGTATTCCACGCCAAAGCAGAGAAGATTCTTGCATAGAGACACATATAATATTCGCGCCCGCGTATCGCGTGCGCGAGGCATTGCGTGGGATAGAAGATTATTCGCATTTATGGTTGCTTTGGGGGTTTCATGAAACGATAAGGCAAAAAGGAAATGAAGCACAATGTGAGGAATTGGATTGGAGTCCAACGGTGCGTCCGCCGCGATTAGGTGGAAATAAGCGTATGGGAGTGTTTGCAACGCGCTCGCCTTTCCGCCCAAATCCCATAGGATTGACCAGCGTGAAACTGCTTCGTGTTGAGGAAACACCGAACGAAGGTTTGGCATTAGTTGTTTCGGGTGCGGACTTGTTGGATGGTACACCGATTTATGATATCAAGCCTTACTTGGCATTTTCGGATTGCCGTCCTGAAACAAAGAGTGGCTTTGCGGAAGCTACGAAGGATTATTGCTTGGCTGTGCAGATTGATGAAGATATGTTAAAACATGCAATTGAGCAATCTTGTCCATGGAATGCTTTACGAGAAATCCTAACTCAAGACCCTCGTCCGGCTTATCAGACTGATTCAGAGCGAGTTTATCACCTCGATTATGCAGGTTGGGGAGTCGATTTCAGAGTTGACACTGCAACCGTTTATGTGCAATGCTTACATAAAAAATAATGTGTTTTTTAATTCCATTTGCATATGTCAAAAAAATAATGTACCTTTGCAGGTTGTTATGGAATTAGAATAATAAATATAAACAATAAATTTAATAGTATGAAAAAGTTTTTCGCTTTCTTTTTAGTGTTTGCATGTGCGATTTTTGCAAATGCAAAAGTAATTTATTTAGTTCCTAATGCATGGACTTCGGATGGTGCTGCATTGTTCGTGCACTCATGGGGAGGAGGATCTGATATCGCGGGTAAAATGACGCAAGTATCAGATAATCTGTACCAATATGAAATAGGTAGCAATACCAATTGTTTGTTTGTAAGACAGTCTCCTTCTTTGGGTAATCAAATCAATTGGGATCAAAAGTGGAATCAAACAGCAGATTTGGCTATTCCTGCTGACAAAAACTGCTATACAATTACTGGCTGGGGAACAAACGATGGATCTTGGAGTGTATATACTTCGGGGAGTACAGATCCGAATCCAAATCCTAACCCGAATCCCAATCCAGATGGAAAATTGGTATATAGTGTAACTGTTCCTGCTGGTACGAATGCTTGTTATATTGCGGGTGAAATGAATACTTGGTCGCATACGGAGATGAATAAAGTGGATGATACACATTATACTTTGGAAATCGTCGGTGCGACACAAGCAATGAAGTACAAATATTGTTCTGGTCCAGCTTGGGATTATGTGGAAAAATCTGCAACAGGTGAGGAATTGCAAGATCGTACATATTCGGCTAATGATGTGGTAGCTTCTTGGGCAGCGGTATATGATCCTAATGGAACGACTCCTACTCCAAATCCCGATGCAACATACTATGTAACAGGTGCTGCAGAGCTTGTGGGCACTGACAATGCGTGGAGTGCAACTGCTATTGAAATGACAAAAACTGCTGATAATAATTTCACCCATACTTTTAGCGATTTGGCAGAAGGTGTGGTATATCGCATGAAGATTACCAATGGTACTTGGGATAAAAACTGGGGCTTCAATGCAGTTGCCAATGCTCCTGTTGGTGTAATGGGTGATTCCGATGGTAATGTGGTATTTAAGTTGGCGACAAAGGGTAATGTAGATGTAACTTTTAATGGTACGAATATTACATTAACAGGTGATTTTACAGACGAGAAACCAATTAATGCTAACTCTGTTCCTTCGGAGTGTGAGGACGTAATGTTGCAAGCATTCTATTATGACTCATACCGAGATGGTGCTCCTGGTGATGTCCTTATCAACGGAAAGCAATTAGGAAATACCAAATGGGATGTGCTGCTCAGTCAATCTGGTGAGATAGGTACTTACTTTGACCTTGTATGGTTGCCACCATCAGGTAAATCAGAGGGTGGAACGGGCTATCACCAAACTGTATATAGCAACCAAAATTCCGATTGGGGAAAACAAAAAGATTTGCTAGAATTTATCAACCGCATGCACGCTGCCAATACCAAGGTGGTTGCAGATATCGTTATCAACCATGCTGGCGGTAAGTCATGGTGCGAATTCTTCCCACAAAACTTTGGTGAGTATGGTACTTTTGAACCAGATGCTTCTTGGATTGCTCAATCCGATGAAGTTAACTTTAATGCTGAAGCTGGGGACTGCAAAGGCCAAGCTACTGGCCCTGAAGATGGTGGTTATAATGGACAAGACAACTACCCTTCTGCTCGCGACTGGGCACATGCAAACCCAGAAGTGCAAGAGATGATGAAAGCGTATCTCAAATGGATGAAGAATGTGATTGGCTTTGATGGTTGGCGCTATGACTATGCACAGGGCTTCAAAGGCAAATATATTGATATGTACAATAGCGCTTCGGAGAACTACTTTTCAGTAGTAGAGTTCTGGAATGGTGATATGAACAACATCAAGAGTTACCTCAATGATGTTAATTGGAATACTTTGGCATTTGACTTTAGCACTAAATATTCGGCAATCCAAGGTATAGCGGATGGTCAGTATCAAAAATGTATGGGTTCAGGACTCTTAGGTGCAGGATTAAGTAAGTATGCTGTGACATTTGTGGATAGTCACGATACTTATTTTGGTTGCCAAGCAGGTCGTGACAACAATGACGAGATTGGCGGTTGTGGCAAATCTATGGAAGACTACAACAAAGACCGCGTGCTTGGTGCCAATGCCTTTATTCTTTCTATGCCTGGCGTTCCTTGCGTATTCTATCCTCATTGGGCAAAATACAAAGATGCTATTGGTAAGATGGTTCTGGCACGTAAGGCTGCGGGTGTGCACTCTGAATCCCAAGTGAGCGATGAGGCAGGTAATGGATATTACAAATCTACCATTACTGGTAAACATGGTTCTATCCGTCTCTTACTTGGTCCTAATAGTGGCTACAATACCACTCCAGCGGGCTACACTTTAGCATACAAGGGTGGAAACTTTGCAATGTACTACACCACAACCGTGGCTGAAGTACCTGTGTTGAGTATCACTCCTTCTGCCATTTATAAAACTGATACGTTTACTGTGGAGATGAACGCTGTGGCTCTGAGCGGAACACCAACCATTTATTATACAATAGATGGCTCTGATCCAACTACTTCAGAAACCAAACTGACCTACGCTGGTGCACTGACAATTCAAGGCACTGTAACTGTGAAAGCTTATGCTGAACTCAACGGCATTGCTTCCGCTGTACAAGAAGCGACTTATACCTACCAAGAGCCACAACGAACGCCATTGACGGTAAAATTCTTACCTCCTGCAGAATGGGAAACAGTTTATCTCTATGCATGGGACGGAGCATCATTAGGTGCATGGCCAGGAATGGAATGGAAAACCAAAGATAACGATGGATGGCTGTACCAAGTATTCCCAGGAGATGTACAAGAGGTCAGCATCATCTTCAATAATGGTGTAGATCAACAATCTAATGATATTATTCTAGACCAAGATGCTTGCTACGAGTGGGACGGCACACAAGAAAAACTCAGTGAAAACTGTTCGCTCTCTAATATTCCATTCCAATTGATTGTCAATCCAGAGGGCAAGGTTTTCAAGACTGATACACTTAGTATCACTATGTCCACTATCGGCGGAGGTGACGATGCCACCATCTATTATACCTTAGATGGTTCTGATCCAAAAGAAGCAGCTAGGCCTCTCATCTACACACAAGCTATCACGATTAATGCTACTACAACTCTCAATGCTTACGCTGAGAGCAATGGTCAAGAGACAGAGGTACAAACACATACCTACACGTATGAGACTCCTCAAGCTACTCCATTGACTATCGCCTTCCAAAAGCCTGCTGATTGGACCAAGGTTCACCTATATGCATGGAACGATGGTGGTGCTACTCTCTACAATGGTCAATGGCCAGGTGCAGAGTTGACCCAAAAGAATGCAGAAGGACTCTATTATTTCACATTTGATGCTTCTGTAAAGGAGGTTAACTTCATCTTCAACAATGGTAGTGGCACACAGTCTGCTGACCTTTGGACTGACGAGGATGTATGCTATGGTTGGGAAAATAAAAAGGCAGTTATTATTGATTGTCATGGTACAACAGATGTGGAAGTTGTTACAAGCAAAACTATACCTGCTTTGAATCTTGAGTTACCGATGTTTAATATCCTTGGTCAACAAGTGAGTGCAGATTATCAAGGCGTCGTAATCCAAAACGGATATAAATATATTCGTTAGTCAATACACCAATAATAAATAAGAAGCGCCTCAATTAGAGGCGCTTCTTATTTATTTCTAAATATATGTGTTGTTTTAGAACTGAATTTTTTATACGGTCAATCTATTATTACTTCAGTTTCTTAAACGTTTCTCGCATGTTGCAAGCCTTGCTCAAGATGGCATGCAAGTCTTCGATCTTCACGCGCTCTTGCGCCATAGTGTCGCGGTGGCGAATCGTTACACAGTTGTCGTTCAATGTGTCGTGGTCCACTGTGATACAGAATGGTGTACCAATAGCATCTTGACGACGGTAACGCTTACCAATAGAATCTTTCTCGTCGTAGTTGGTATGGAAGTCATACTTCAGCATATCCATGATCTCACGTGCTTTCTCTGGCAGACCATCTTTCTTAACGAGAGGCATCACGCATGCTTTCACAGGAGCCAATACAGCAGGGAGGTTTAATACCACGCGAGTGTCGCCGCCTTCCAATACCTCCTCTTTGTACGCGCCGCACATCACACTCAGGAACATACGATCCACGCCGATGGATGTTTCGATGACATATGGAGTATAGCTCTTGTTGAGCTCAGGGTCGAAGTACTCAATCTTCTTACCACTATATTGCGCGTGTTGGCTGAGGTCAAAGTCTGTACGGCTGTGGATACCCTCTACCTCTTTGAAACCGAATGGCATTTGGAACTCAATGTCGGTAGCAGCGTTAGCGTAGTGAGCGAGTTTGTCGTGGTCGTGGTAGCGGTAGTTCTCATCACCCATGCCGAGGGCTTTGTGCCACTTGAGGCGGAACTCCTTCCAATACTCAAACCACTTCATCTCCTCGCCTGGACGAACGAAGAACTGCATCTCCATTTGCTCGAACTCGCGCATACGGAAAACGAACTGGCGAGCTACGATCTCGTTACGGAAAGCTTTACCAATCTGTGCAATACCGAAAGGAATCTTCATGCGGCCAGTCTTTTGCACGTTGAGGTAGTTTACGAAGATACCTTGTGCAGTCTCAGGACGGAGGTAGATCTTCATTGCGCCATCGGCAGTAGAACCCATCTCAGTAGAGAACATGAGGTTGAATTGACGTACATCAGTCCAGTTGCGGGTACCAGAGATAGGGCAAACGATCTCCTCGTCGATAATGATTTGCTTGAGTTCCTCGAGGTTGCTATCGTTGAGAGCAGTCGCGAAACGCTCGTGGAGGGCGTTGCGCTTGTCTACATTGGCTTTCACGCGCTCGTTGGTTTGCTTGAACATCTCCTCATCGAAACTCTCGCCGAAGCGTTTGCGTGCTTTAGCTACTTCTTTCTCAATCTTCTCGTCGTACTTAGCGAGTTGGTCCTCGATGAGCACGTCTGCACGGTAGCGCTTCTTCGAGTCCTTGTTGTCAATCA
>CALCGX010000030.1 GCA_937901225.1 uncultured Bacteroidales bacterium
CAATGGCTCTAATGGTCAAGACGGTGCAGATGGTAAAGATGGAGAAGATGGCGAGGATGGCAAAGATGGTGTTGATGGTCAAGATGGTAAGGATGGTATTACTCCACAACTGAAGATTGAGGACGGCTATTGGTATATCTCTTATGACAATGGTACTACTTGGACACAACTCGGCAAAGCCACAGGTGAAGACGGACAAGACGGCAAAGACGGAGCTGATGGCGAGGATGGTAAAGACGGACAAAATGGTGCCGATGGAAAGGACGGTCAAGACGGCGATTCGATGTTCCAATCCGTAACCCAAGATGAGAGCTATGTCTATTTCACACTTGCTGATGGTACAATAATTAAGATAGCAAAGGGCAGTAGCAACGATCAACCAAATACTGAATTTATTTTCACTATCACTTACGACTCTAATGGTGGAGAGGGAGTAATGGCTCCTGATACATTTTATTATGGACTTAACATGACTAAAACACTTACTTGTCATTATACTAAAGATAAATACTATTTAACCGAATGGAATACTAAGTCAAACGGTTCTGGAGTATCATATCCTCTGGGTTGCGTAATTAGCATTGATAAGAATATCACACTGTATGCTCAATGGAAAAAATGTTTAGGAAATCCTTCTGAATATGTAGATTTAGGGCTGAGTGTCAAATGGGCGACTTGTAATGTAGGCGCAAGCAAACCAGAAGAGTACGGCGATTACTTTGCTTGGGGAGAAAACCACCCCAAGAGCACCTATAATTGGAGCACGTATAAATGGTGCGATGGCTCAGAAACTACCCTAACAAAATATAACTCAAATAGCAGTAATGGAATAGTAGATAACAAAAGGACCCTTGAACTAGATGATGACGATGCTCGTGTTAATTGGGGTGGCAGCTGGCGCATACCAACAAGTCAAGAGCTAGAAGAACTGCGCACAGAATGCACTTGGATATTGACTACTCAGAATGGTGTAAAAGGCTATAATGTGACTAGTAAGAACAATGGCAATAGTATATTTCTACCCGCAGCTGGCTATCATGATCATGGCGTCATAGACTACGCTGGCACCTATTTCTACTGTTGGTCTAATTCGCTTTATACTGTTACAAGTGCCTTCTTCTTGTATACATCGGCTTCTACTGTGGTTAACTGGGGGCCACGCGCTCGCTACTATGGACTATCAGTACGCCCAGTCTGTCATTAACATTTTCTCTTTAAACTATTTTAGAAATCTGCTTATTAGTAAAATTTCACATCAAAATAATAAAACAATATATATGGAATATCAAGATTTTGAATATGATTTCGTAATAAGAACACTACGTAATATAGAGGTGATTGAGAAACAGATAGTTATCAACAAAGAAAATAATAATGACACGACATTTTATGAATTTACAAATTTAATCAATCAGTGTTTAGGGTTAATTCTACTTCCTAAGCAATTTTCTGAGAACAATTCTAAAATAGCTCTAAACCAAGAACTAAGTTACTATGGTTTAGACGAAGGAGTCGTGACTTTAATAAAAAACAACAAACCCAAAACATTGAATCATGTATTGCATTATCTTCGTAATGGTATAGCGCACGGACACATTCAACAAGTTATAGATGGTAGTGATGATATTACAGATATAAAAATTTGGGATGTCAATCCAAGCATAGAGAACCCAACAGAAAATGATGCACATACAATCATCGAATTTCGTGTTGAAGAATTAAAGTTGTTTGCAATTAATGTGGCTAAAGAATATTGCAAATTAAAAAAAGAAGAATTGGCTCCACCAGCAAATTAGTAAATTCCCTCACCTCGCAGTCATTTGCGGGGTGAGTTTTGTTTGTAGATGTTAGAAATACTACTTACTTATGACAAATTAGATATAGAATCATACTAGGTAACATATACTGCATTTGTCAATTATGTGCAGATCATCTTATATTTTCTTAGAAATTAACACATTTATTTGCTTATATCAAAAAAATCTAGTAACTTTGCAGCATAAATGCGAGATATTGTATATTTTGACATTTCTAAATGTAGATTTTATAACCTTTAAAAGTGCGCACGAACTTAGTGTACTTATATTATGAATTTGTTAAGCAGATGGGATTACATATTTTCCTTTTTTAAAGGATGCGCTATTGGCGAAGGACTATTTCTCTATCGAACCATGTCCGCAACCGCACAAAAAAACGGAATACCTAAAGAAGAAGTGGACATTCTCTCTAAAGTAGCTTGGGATTTGGTTATTAATGAATATTTGCTTTATGATAATCATTTTTTCAAATTAACAGACAAGGGATTTGCTTACATGAATAAAGATATTGATGATATTTTTGAATTCAATATCCATTTGGAATTATTAGTTACTATTGATAAAGATGTAAAATGTTTCTTCAATACTCTATGGCCTTTAATAGGTAAACGCGATGCTCCATATTATGCTACTGGACCAATGTTATTTGAAACCTTTAAATCCTATAATTATGAACTTCCACCAACTTATACACTCTTTATTGATGAGAGGCGAATTAACAATTTGTCAACATCAAGAGTCCAATGGACTTATGAATTATTGCAAAAACTCCCTCAAACAGAGTGGGAATCATTTTTAGTCAGTTTATCAAATTTAATTAATACAGCACTGAACCAGGAACTCAACAAAAATACACCTCCAACACTTTCTGTTGTAGACATAAAGGATAGTGTTTTTAAGGCAAATTCAAACAAAACTATCTTTATTTCTTATAGCCATGATTCTGATGTACACAAGAATTGGGTAAAAAAAATGGCCGAAGATTTAAGACAACATTTTACTCTATTTTTTGATCAAGATATTCCATTGGGGGGAGATATTATTAAATTTATGGAGAATATAAACAAAGTTGACAAAGTCCTCATTATCATAACTCCCAACTACGCCCAAAAGGCGAATAAGAGAGAAAGAGGAGTTGGATATGAATCACAGATTATTACAGCTGATTTATATCAAAATATGGAAACAACGAAATTTATTCCTATTCTACGTGAAGGTTCATTCGAGAAAAATGCTATTGTTTATCTAGGAATGCGTAAAGGTCTTGATATGACCAACGATGAAAACTATAAGGAAAATCTAAAAATACTTATTGATAATATCTAACTTTTCATCACTACTTTTCTCTTAAAAAGTAACATATATTTAATATTAACAACTTCCAAAAAACTACTCGAAATGAAACTATAAATGTGAGAGATGCCTCTCTGAAAATAAGATTGTTCAACATTCTAAAGATAGGAGGAAATAATATGAAACATTTGATTATTATTCTGATAGCACTCTTCAATATTTATAATAATGGACTTAATTTAAGCAAACAATTTAATAGTCTGTGTAACGGTGAGCAGGACGTTGTCAAATCGGAGGGTATCTCTTGCTGTTATAGTTTGGAATTAGTTATTGGTAGCGATGTTGATCAACGTGGTTTAATCACCTGCTCTCCGTCCAAATAGTGAGGCGCAACACTTTATAATAGCGTGTCCCCCCTCCTCGTTTCTGCCCAACGAGGAGGGAGTTTTATTATGACCGATTCGTTTCCATCTACAAGGAAAATCACCCTTTTATCATTCCACTATTGCATATCTGCAAATTTTTCCGTACCTTTGAGCAAAAAGGCCATACACGAGCAGAATATGGTAAGGCTGTATTAGCGGATTTATCAACACGCTTAACGGACGAGTTCGGAAAAGGATTTGATGAACGAGAATTACGCCGTATACGCCAATTCTATTTAGTATTCCCAAAATGGGACGCATTGCGCCCCGAATAACTTGGATCATTATCAGTACGACAAGAGTACAACCATCACTGCAGACCTTCGGCACAATCTTCGGCACAGGAAAACTTTTTTCAAAAAAATACACCCATGCGGAAGTGCTTATAACATAGCTACTTTCGCATGCTTTAAATGTCACTTTTCTATCCAAATTCTCCAACCTTCGGCACAAAATCCCTTCTGCGCCGAAGATTTTTGCAGCATTATTATATAGACACGTTTATAGAAAGCCACCGAAAGCCCACAGATCTCCCACAGATCTCCTATGGTGGTCGCCTAACCCGCAGGTAACATATCCTATACCAAAGGTATAGTAAGGGTATACAAAATGCAGGTGGTTTATTCCCTTTATCTCCCCCGTGTACAATCCGCCGCCTAATCCGCTGATTTTCACGCACGTTCACCTCTGTCGCGTGTGCAAATGCATATAAGACTTGCATATTCGCAAAAAAAGCACTACCTTTGCAAACGAAATGGAAATGCAAGTGCTTAACATACCCGTAGCGGGAATTCTCAACATGCTCATCATGCTGTTGGCCGTGGCGATTGTTATTATCGCTACTATCTCATACCACAAACGAAGTTCCATTCGTATGCAAGCTGCCCATCAGAAGATTGACGAACTATCTCATCGCATGGCAGCACAAGAATCGGCACTCCTCAAACAACAATACCTCTACGATTTAGACAAACGCCTAACCACTATCCGCACGCAGCACCCCACCCCAGAGAAAACATGGACAAACTATCGCTCTATGCTCCAAAACATTGACAACCAACTCAATAATTGGATTTCTTCATTCGAAAATCGCACACAATTGGCAGAGCGCGAGGTACAATTCTGCACATACTTGCTTGTCTATCCTCACCTAACCTTAGATGAGATAGCACAACATATCTGCTACTCCGAAAAGAGCATCCGCAACTACAAACAGCGAATCGCTCACAAACTAGGCGTATCATCTGCCGATTTGCACGAACACTTGCAGAATGATATGCTAAACTATTTATATAACGATACTATTAACCCTAAAAAATAAGCCGTATGAAAACAACCAACTTCCTGCCACTATCCCAATCTATCCTATGGATAACTCTATTAGCTTCCATCATCATACTCGTCGGAATAGGTGTCATCGTCTATCAATGGCTACAACTGCAACAACCTCATTTGTTGTTCGCTCTCATACTACTCGTCGTAGCCCTACTTAGTTGTATGGTAATTATCCCACGCAAACTAACTGTAACAAAGGAGGAAATCAACATCCACCTTCTTGCTTGGAAAATCAACATCCCTGCCGATGAAATCGAGAAAATTGAGCATTATCCACATGGTATCCAGTCGAGTCGTATTGTAGGAGCAGGTGGCTTCTTTGGCAACCTGGGATTGTTTACTTGCAAAGAATGTGGCAAACACTTGTCTTTGATTACCGACCCTATGGACGTTTGCATCATCACCCGCAAAAGCAAAATGCCAATTGTAGTGAGCGTAGCAGACAACAGCGTTTTCAACGCCATTGCCGAAGTACAAGAGAAAAATTAAACTTTTTCGCTCTTTCATTTGCATAAACCAAAGAAAATCACTACCTTTGCAGTCGAATTCATAAAAATACACATTGCCTATGAGATAAAACTTACTACTTTTGCAAACAAACAACAAAATTAAAATCATTAAGTTATGAAGAAAACTCTTTTTTCATTGCTCATGTTAGCAATCGTAGTAAGTCTCGCATCATGTGATCATTCTAACGAGCCTGACCAAATCCTACAATCTATCATGGTGGAAAAATCCACCAAGCAACTACACTCTGCCATGTGCAGCGCAATGTACAATAATGATGTGTCGATCCTAATTGATACATTGGGTAAATTGGGCTTTGAGCAGGATAGTATCTATCAAGCCATTCCTATAACTAGAGTGTATTATACTAATCAGGAATTACAAAGTCGAGTAATGATCGATTACTACGTAACAACGCGAGTAGATAGTGCAGAGGTATTTCAGTTCATTTATTTCAAGCGATTTGCAGATCCTGTAGTAGCAGCTGATCATCACCTACAGTGGAGTGTTCTAAATCGAAAAAATAGAATGTGGAATAGTTTCTATGGCAAACTTAATAACCACAAATATCGTGATTATAGCAAATACCTTAATGCTATACATAATGATGCTAAAAATATAAAGTTTGCAGAGGAAATAGGTTCTGACTTAACATTGCAATATCGTTGTGCTATTAATTTTGTTGGGGACGATGTATATGAAAGTTACTACAAAATTCTTCCTTGTATGATTGACTAAATTTCATATTTTAAAATCACTAAAGTTATGAAGAAAATTCATTTTTCATTGCTCATGTTAGCAATCGTAGTAATTTGCACATCGTGCAAAAGAGAACCTTTGGCAATGGTATTCATTACCAATAGCATTACTGTACCAATCACTCTTTATGGAGAAAAAGATACCAGTCTTGTCCACTCCGCAAACGATTCAATCTGTCTAATGCCTGGTGAAAGAACATTCCTATGTACCGTAGAAGTTCAAGATGGTAAATTTGTTAGCGTTAACGATCATGCTTACAGTGTCTTTAATCCAGTTGTTAAAATAGGACTTTTGGACACAATTTACGAAGTTCCACAAGAGTATCGTATGTTTCTAAATGACGTGAGCAGTTATATACACTACACTAGTTTGAGTAGTAGCAGTTCATCTCCTGTTAAATACGAAGGTAGTTATTACGAATATACTTTGCGTCCTGATTTTGTAGAGGAAATTCTTAAAGCGTCTGTGGCGAATAAGTAGTTTTAGTAAAAAATGTCAAATAAATAAGCCTTACACTACCTCGTGCAAGGCTTATTTATTTTATTAGGATCCTGTTATTTGCTTAATAAATCTTGCAGTACAAGGGCTGCCATCGCCTCGACTACTGCCACCGCCCGCACAGCGATGCAAGCATCATGACGACCAATACTTTTGCCTTTCGCCTCATCGCCTTCTCGCCTTATCGCCTCAAATGTCTTACGATTGGAAGCCGTAGGCTTGAAGACGCAACGGAAAACTACAGGCGTACCATCGGATATACCTCCAGCCATTCCTCCAGAGATAAGAGTGTGGTTTTCTGAGAGATACATTTCGCTTCCTTTCAAACTTATACCCTCAAAACCCGAACCATACTCAAAGCCTTTGCAGCCATTGATACTCATCATAGCGAATGCCAAATGGCTCTGGAATTTATCAAAAATAGGCTCGCCCACACCCACAGGCAATCCTGTAATAACACACTCAACTATTCCACCTATACTATCGCCATCACGCTGAATAGCAGCAATATATTCATCAAATAACTCTGGATTTTTCTCTTCGCCCACTTGCACCAACTTCGCCTGTATCTCTACGCCTTTCTCTTTCAGCAATTGCTGAGCTACACTTCCTGCTACAACTCGTGAAGCCGTCTCACGAGCGGAAGCTCTGCCGCCGCCACGATGGTCACGAATACCATATTTCTCTTGATAGGTTCGGTCTGCATGCCCAATACGATACGAGTGTTTTAGCCATTCGTAGTCTTCTGGACGAGCATCTTTATTGCGAATAATAAACGCAATCGGCGTACCCAATGTCACTCCATCCATTACGCCGCTCAACCATTCCACTTCATCCCCCTCGCGCAAAGCCCGCGGCGAAACTCCCTTCCCTTTAGGGAGGGGTTGGGGGTAGGCTCTACCAGCGCGTTTGTCCAGCGCCTGACGAATCATATCCATATCAATATGCATACCCGCTGGCACACCATCTAGCACACCACCTATGGCGCGTCCGTGTGACTCTCCAAAGGACGTAAAAACAAAGTTTTTTCCTAACGTATTCATCTAATCCTCCAATTATGGGGGCAAAATTACTAAAAAATTTGCAAATATGCAAAAAATGTCGTATCTTTGCGCGTTAAAATGCAACTAAACGAAATAGAATTAAACTTATAAAATCATTTTAGATATGAAAAAATCAATTTTTACGCTACTATTTGTTGCGATTGGTGGAATGACAATGTTTGCAGCGCAACCTAAGATTTGGCTGCTCGGTGATGGTACCATGGCAGGATGGGGTAAAGCCTTTGCAGAACAAGTTGGGGCTACTGTAGATGTGAAAAATATCGCTCAAGATGGATTAAGCATGAAAGTGCTTGATGAAATGGGTGGATTGGATAGTGTGATAGTTGATAAGACCAAAAAGGATTTTCTGCTGGTTCAATTAGGTCAAAACGACTTGAATGAAACCAACTTAGATACATACAGCTCATTGGACGATTTTACCCAAAAACTTGTTGCGTTGGTACATGCTGCCGAGAAGAAGAAAATGATGGTTATTCTTTGCACGCCATTGGCTCATCCTTACTACAAAGAGGGTGTATTGATTGACCGTCTTGGTGGCTATGCAGAGGCTGTACGTCGTGTGGCAATCAGTTTGGATGTGCCATTGATTGATTTAGAGGAATCTTCACATGAGTGGATTGCAGGTTTGGGCGAAGAAGGCGTGCAAGCATACTACAATAATTTGAATACAGAGGAGCGCCCTGCGGGTGAATACCTCTTGAATGATTCGGGTGCGCAAGAAGTGGCACGCATGGCATTGGACGGTATGCTGATGGTAGGCGGCTCGAAAATTACAAAATTGCTCGCAAAATAATACTTGACTATTGTATCGTGAACTCATTGCTCGCTGGTTATTGGTTGCAGTTGATTGACGGCTCGTTGAGCTGTTGGTTGGTGGGAGTGTTGCTATTGGTCGTGATACATCAGGTGTATTATTACCTCCGTTATATCCGTTTGAAAAAATGCAAACCAACGGAGATAACAGAAGAACTTCCTGCTGTGAGCGTGATTGTATGTGCTCGAAACGAGGAGGATAACCTACGTGACTACCTACATACGTTGCTCAATCAGGACTATCCAAACTACGAGGTGATTGTAGTGGATGACGGCTCAGAAGATCAAACTACCATGATCCTGGAGCAATATACGCGCCTCAACAAGCATATGTATCATACCTTCGTACCTCGTGAAGCGCGTGTGATGAGCACCAAAAAATTAGCATTGACCATTGGAGTGAAAGCTGCGCATTACGATTATCTGCTAATGACGGATGCAGATTGTCGTCCAGAGTCACGCAATTGGATTCGTGAGATGATGAGCGGATTTATCTGTGGGGGAGAACAAATAGAAGTTGTGCTGGGATATGGGGCTTACTTCGAGAAAAATACGCTGTTGAGCAGCTTGATTAACTACGATACACTCTTCATCGGTTTGCAATATCTCGGTATGGCGTCCGCAGGATATCCATACATGGGGGTTGGTAGAAACTTAGCATATAAAAAAGATACGTTCTTCAAGAATCACGGTTTTCGTGGATTACTCAATGAGCGTTCTGGAGACGACGATTTATTTGTGAACAAAGTCACTACTCGCTACAATACGACCATTGTTTGCTCGCGTGACAGCATTACTTGGTCTCCTCCCAAAACAACTTGGAAGGAGTGGTTTCACCAGAAACGTCGGCATCTCTCCGTGTCGCCTCATTATAAGAGAAGTAGCAAACTTCGTTTAGGTATCGAGCCCATCACGCGCGGATTGGTATATGCCCTGCTCATTGCTACTTTCATCTTCGGCAACGGATTGGCAATGTGCATTGCATATGGGTTATGGTGTTTGCGATTGATCATTCAGCTCTGTGTAATCAATAGCTCAGCTCATCGATTAGGAGGACGAATGTTTGGTATAGAGATTGTAGCATATGATATGATGCTCCCATTGATCTCACTTTGGATACTCATTACCCAACGTTTTCGCAAACGACAATTATATTGGTAAAACAAATTTGAAATAAATTGAACAATATTGAACCATTTTAAACTATACTTATTATGGAAGAACAAAAACTTAATATCAATCTCTCGCCTGAGGTGGCAGAGGGTACTTATTCAAATCTTGCTATCGTTGCGCACTCTCCTTCAGAGTTCGTTGTGGATTTTGCATGTATGATGCCTGGTCAAAAAGGTGCAAACGTCAGATCACGCATCGTTATGACCCCAGAGAATACCAAAAAACTGCTCTTTGCGCTCCAAGAGAATGTAGCAAAATACGAGAAGCAATTTGGTACTATCAAACTCAACGGCACCCCTGCCCCAGGAAGTACTATACCAATGTCCTTCGGCGGCGGTCAAGCATAACTTCTAAACTCCTAAACTTCTAAACTTTTAAACACATGAAAAAGACATTCCCAGCCAGTCAACTCATTATCAATGAGGATGGTAGTATATTCCACCTCCACATTCGCCCAGAACATCTGGCGGATAAGGTGATATTAGTTGGTGACCAAGGTCGCGTCAACATGGTGGCTTCGTTCTTCGACGAAGGCAGCATCGAGTGCGATATCCAAAGTCGCGAATTCCATACCATCACAGGTAAATACAAAGGCAAACGTATCTCCTGCATCTCTACAGGTATCGGCACCGATAACTGCGATATCGTGCTCAATGAGCTTGACGCTCTCGCAAATATCGACTTCGCTACCCGCACCGAGAAAGACGAACACCGCACCCTTGAGATCGTGCGCATCGGCACTTGCGGCGGCATGCAAGAGGATATCCCATTGGGTACTTTCCTCGTGAGCGAGAAATCCATCGGTTGGGACGGCGTACTGGCTTTCTACGAAGGTCGTGACGAGATAGCCGACCTCGGCTTTGAGGACGCATTGGTGGACTTCATCCACTATCCTGCTAAGGCTGCTCGCCCATACGTAGTAGCAGCTAATCCTGAGCTCGTCAATCGCATTGCAGGCGAAGATATGATGCGTGGTTGTACCATTGCTGCTAATGGTTTCTATGGCCCTCAAGGTCGTGTACTCCGCTGCGATTTGGCGGTAAAGGAGATCAACGACCTGATTACCGACTTCCGCTACGAGGGACAACGCATCACCAACTACGAGATGGAAGGTAGCGCCATCGCTGGACTGAGTCTGCTGATGGGACACAAAGCCATGACCGTCTGCATGGTAATCGCCAACCGCCGTGCTGGAGAGGCCAACACAGGCTACAAGAATAGCATCGACGACTTGATACTAAAAGTATTGGAGAGAATTTAATATGGAACCCATCTTCACCTACACCACCCTCGACAAGGCTGCCCGCTACGAGCTGTTTATGAGCGATTTCCTGCCCTACATCACTGACGAGCGCGAAGAGGTGAGCGTGTTGGCCAACACCACGGCTGCCTTGCGCCAAGCCTTCGGGTGGTTCTGGATAGGGTTCTACCTCGTACGCGATGAGCAACTCATCCTCGGTCCCTTCCAAGGCGACGTAGCCTGCTTCCGCATCCGCAAGGGGCGTGGCGTCTGTGGCACCGCTTGGGCCGAAGCCACC
>CALCGX010000031.1 GCA_937901225.1 uncultured Bacteroidales bacterium
GTTTGGCAGCCATGTCTCCATCATTGGTCAAAAGGAGCACACCTGTGGTATTGCGGTCAAGACGCCCTACTGGATATATACGCTCTGCGCACGCGTTGCGCACGATATCTATAACGGTATGACGCTCCTCTGGATCGTCGGTAGTAGTAACGGTGTTCTTAGGTTTGTTGAGCAAGATATATACTTTGCGTTCGCGACGAACTGGTTGGTCATGAAACATGATCTTGTCGGTAGGCAATACCTTTGCTCCGAGATTATCCACCACTTCGCCATTGACAGAGATCACACCTGCTTGTATGAAATCGTCCGCCTCACGTCGTGAGCAGATACCAGCATTGGCAAGGTATTTATTCAAGCGAATTGGCTTGGTAGGGTCTTCGTATTTGGTTTGATATTCCTGACGTTTGCGTTGAGAATATACTCCCGCATTGTGTTTAGGACGTGGACGGAAAGTTCTGTCGTTGGTTTGTTCATAGCCTCCTTCGGTACGGAATGCGTTGCGACGTGGTTCGATCTTCTCGGCACGTGCAGCTCCAGCAGTACGGGTGAAACGTTGGCGTTTGCGTCCGCCTTCATTAGGAGTAACAGATGGGTTAAAACGAGGACGAATAGATGCTCCGTCAGCAGACATAGTTGCGCCATTTCGCTCACGCGGATTCTCATCCTGACGGTAGCCACCCTGACGACGTGGGGTGCGGTTGTTTGGATCAAACATAATAATCTTGTTTAGTGTTGAGTGTTTAGTGTTTAAAGATTGATTTTTCAAGAAAGGTCTTGGCGGTATTTCAAATCATAGGCTCTAAGCATTGCTCAGAGCCTATGATTGTTGGGTCAATGGGGCATATACGTCTCTCGACGTTATACGCCGAATCGCAACACTTAGGCCTCAGCAGCTTGCTCTACAGCCAATTTACCACGATAGTATCCGCAAGTTGGGCAGATGGTGTGGTAGATGTAGTGAGCGCCACAGTTAGGGCAGAGTGCCAATGCTGGCATTTTAGCTTTGTCATGTGTACGACGTTTCGCGGTTCTGGTGTGCGATTGTCTTCTTTTTGGATGTGCCATATTCTTTTCTTATTATTTAGTTATTTTTCCAATTTATCCAGTCCCCTACCCCCTCATGAGCCACGCAGAACTGCTCAGTCAAGCAATAGGTACACCTTCTTATATATCTTCATCCTCATCCAGCGTAGTGCAGAGGTGGTTTTGGAGAAGTGCATCCATTTCCGGATTGCAACCACCATCTTGGTGACTATGCACCAGCGGGAGATTCACTATGATCAATTCGTAAGCCAACCATGCGAGGTCGAGCTGCTGAGTGGAATCCTCCAACTCGATATCCTGCTCATAGATATCCACATCCACATCCATCGAATCAAGGCAACGATCGCAGGTAACTTGCACCTGCCCAACGATATCCAAATCCACTGCAAAATCAGTTTCACGGAGCAATAGGCGCGCCTTAACGTCCACCAAACCACCTAACAACTCTGTATTCTCAATCGAGGTAAGATAAGCATTATCTAACTGAAAATCAAACAGATGCTCACCCAGCTCCAATTTATCCAATAGGATGATATGCGGTGCTTTATCGCTCATTTATTCACAATTCTGCAAAATCAGCGTGCAAAGGTACTACATTTTTCTGAAATACGCAAGTATTTGTGCGATTTTTTGAAAATTATTTCTCGTTTGACAAATATGGCTGGAAAGTATCGTAGTAGGTTTGCATCCAGCGATTAGCCATATGGTCGTATGACTGCCAAAATTCTTCGTCAGAAATCTTGTCTGTAGTCCATTGCTGATAGAGCGGTAGAAAATCGGATTGCATCTTAGTCTCTACATCATTGGTACATGTCATAAGAGCAGGTTTATTCTCATTTCCCACGAGAATAGTCTGAAGAGCCACATAACGCTTGCCGTTGCTAATATGCATAGGGAAAGCCCATTGGTCTTTGATGCGAAGCGATGCATCGCACATCTCGCTATGCAAATCATTGGCTTGAGCGGCAGCAGTCTCGCGCGCGAGCATATAATAAGGAAGGTGCGCGCCATGCACGAGTAGCGGAACCGCTACTGCACATGCGGGATATCCCAAAGCAGTCCACATGATCGTGTGCAAGGGGTTGCTGCCTGCCTTCACGCCTTCAAAAACAACAACCGCTGAAGTGATGCGACGGGGAATAAAATCTTGATCTACAATATATTGAGGTGCATTTTCTTGATAGTAATTTACTCCTAATACCTCATGGCGATACTTACGAGAGAAGAGATTGAGCGCATCGATAGCAGTCATCTCTTTTTCGCGGGAGAAGGTCTCTTGCATAATAGCAGAAGCCGTTTGATAGCGCTCCCAACCCTCGTAATCTTCGTATCTACCTGCAAAAGAGAAATTGGTAACTACCCGATAGCCCGATTGCTCGGCATTGACATCGTATTTGATGTAGCGAGAATTGTTCATCTCAAAGTAAGCTGCCCCACCCTGCGCATCAATAATACCAAAATTAGCTTCTACGCCCCAAGGTTGTGGGTAGGTAGTGAGCCATTGCTCAAAATCGGCTATGGTTGCACAAGAGGCGAGAGCATGATACATAAGTTCACCTTCGCGATCCATTTGGCATTCGAGTGAATCTTCGCGCAGGTTGTAGGAAGCAGTATTCATGATACAAAATCCCGCTTCGTTGACACCCGACCATACTTCGCCATCCAAAGTAGGCGCATTCATCAGTCCGATAAACGCATATTTATCGCCTTGGAAATAGGCAATGCGGTTGTCAAGGCAATCGGTATCACGATGCTTAAACATCATTGGACGTCCTGAAGGTGTGGCTTTGCCAGATATGATAAAAGAGGTGCAAGCCCAAGCAGAGGAAAAAATGCAGCAGGTCAAAAAGATGAATAATAGTCGTCGCATAGTTGTAGATTTACAAATTTGCTGCAAATATACTGCTTTTTTCTGACATATTCAAAAAAATCGCAACAAAAGGCGATTTTAGAAGTTGGTATATTCATATAATTATGCTTAAACGTGTATTGCGCTCACTCCTTAGAGTGGGGACTCTTCGGGCGCCATACTCGAAGTGCCATTCAAGGCACTTCTTCATCTCCCCAACGCGAGGAACGAGCGGACATTGGAAAGGATGATGTCGTAGAGCCAGAAAGGGATTTGCTCGTCGGAAGGGGCTTGCAAGAAGAAACTCGCACACGAGTTTGACTTGCCGCACTTCCTTCTCTTCCCAAAAATTGGCAGATTTTGGGAGCCCGGTTTGATTGAGTACCTCTGCGGCTCATCTCCCATAAAAAAGATAATACCTGACCTGCTCCACTCGAATGAAAGCAAAAGAATATCAGGTATGACGATTTTGGGAATGCACCTTATGAGGGTGCTAATCATGGGATGATTCAAAAAGAAGCGAATTTTATCTAAAAATGAGAGTAAAGGTTGTTCCCTTTTCGTCGCTGCGAACGAGGCGGATGCTACCATTGTGTAGGCGCATGATTTGGCGGGAGAGACTCAAACCAATACCTGAGCCTTCAGGTTTGGTGGTGAAGAATGGAATGAATATCTGCTCCTGACTATCAGGGCTGATAGGATGACCATTATTGCAGACTTCTATCACGACAGCATCGGCATCATCAATCTTGGCTGTGATGGTGATTTGGGTTGCCTCTGCCTGTAAGGCATTGCTAATGAGATTGACCACCACTTGCGAGAGTTGTCCCTCATCCGCATATAGCAGAATATCATCGGTCAGTTCGGTGTACTGATAGCTCGCACCTGCGGCATCTATCTGCTGTTTGGTCAGTTGCTCCACACGCTCCATGAGTTCGCGCAAGTAAAATGGTTTCCTAACTGGCGTTGCTACTCGTGTCAGACTGCGGTAGGTATTAACAAACTTGATTAAGTCTTTGGAAGAGGTTGAAATCGTCTGCAAGCCCATTACCAAATCAGGAGAGGCAGGGGCTTTGGAGAGTGTTTCGCTGAGCGAAGCGATAGGCGTGATGGTATTCATAATCTCGTGTGTGAGTACACGGATTAGGCGAGACCATGCCAATTCCTCGTTTTCGGCAATCTCGTTGCTAATATCGTTGAAGGCAATGATCTTTACTGTTTTGCCATGTATTGCAGCTTCGGTGGCTGTGAGAATGATAGTGCGTTCGCCTCGTTCGGTAAAGAAAGTAGCGCGTTGTTCGCTATTGGCTGACACTTGTCGAAACGCCTCCGCAAGCGATGGAAGGATATTATCCAGTTGGCGAAGATTACTGAAGGTCAGCAAACCCAAGAGCGAGAGGGCTGTTTTGTTGTGATAGGTCACTCGGTTGTCTGTGACGGTGATGATACCTGTTTGCACATGGTCGAGCATCTGTCCGAAGTAGCGTTCTTGTTCGCTGATTTCGTGGCGCTCTTTGTCGAAAAGGTCACGCAGACGATTGAGTGTTTTGTTGAAGCTTCTGTTCCGAATGCCTTGCTCGTTGAATCGGAAGTTGAGTTCCTTATCTTCGAGCGCATCAAGCATGTAATTGATTTTCTTTTGCAATCGTTGTTTCACCAATACCCCCACAACGACTCCCACTACAATAGCAGAGGCAAGGCAAGTGAGTATGATGAAAGGTGTATTCATGATTATATCCCGTACTTTTTCAGTTTGGCGTAGAGGGTTGGGCGGCTGATATTGAGGGCTTTGGCTACTAAAGACAAGTTGCCATCGTGTTGCGCCATAGCGTTGCGGATAGCTCGCTCTTCGACGGCTTCTAAAGTCTCTACAGCTTCGCTGTCGGCTGTTGGATATTGGCTATTGGACGGCGTTCCGCCTATTGGATATGGGGTGTTGGATGGCAACGGCAATTGCAAGTCGGCTAGGGTGAGTGTGTCACCTTCGGAAAGGATGACGGCTTTTTCAATGCAGTTGTTGAGTTCGCGGATATTGCCCGACCAAGTATGTGCCAGCAGGGCTTGTTGTGCTTCGGGTGCCAACGCATTCACATTGCGGTGGTAGCGTTCGGCATAGGTTTGCATGAAGCGTTCTGCAAGCGGCAGAATCTCATCTTGGCGTTGGCGCAATGGTGGAAGTTGCAGGTGCATTGTGTTGATGCGGTAGTACAAGTCCTCACGGAAAGTGCCGTCCTGTACCATTTGCGGAATGTCGCGGTTGGTTGCACAGATGAGGCGGATATCAATAGGTATCTCCTTGGTATCTCCGACACGCACGATAGCACGGTTTTGCAGTACGCGCAGGAGTTTGGCTTGCAAGTGCAATGGGATATTGCCAATCTCATCGAGGAAGAGTGTGCCGCCGTTGGCTTGTTCGAACTTACCCATTTTATCGGCATGTGCAT
>CALCGX010000032.1 GCA_937901225.1 uncultured Bacteroidales bacterium
ATGCCAGCCTGCGCCCAAATCCTCATCGGTATTGTGATGCTGAGCTGGGAAATAGCCCAAATACTCCACATTCTTCAGACCACAAGTTTTAACCACTTGTTTCACATAAGTAAACAAATAGTCATGTGCCTTGGTTGAAACACACAAAATAGGGTGATCCTCACCATAATTAGCCTTGACATAGCCCATCAAACGCACATAATCCTTATAGAACTTATCATAGGAAGGAGCCATAGAAGATGAGAAGTCATTTGCACCCAAGTAAATCACCGTCATCGCTGGTTTGAAGGCGCAATCCGCTGCATTCCAACGAGAAAGGGAGTCACGATCCAAGGTATATTGGTAGATATCGGTCATCACCTCCCAAGGAACACCTGAACCTGCATTGCGGGTGATACCACGACCTGAGTGGCAGATAGTGAAATAGTCTGCATTGAAATAGCGTGCCACAATGCTCGCATAGGTACGAGAAGCATTCTCCGTCTCATCCTTAAACGGATCACGACGAGAAGGAGCGTCAATACCATAACCACAGGTATAGCTATCGCCGATAAACTCAATTTGACGTATTTTGAGAGGCTCTGCTTGGAGGAACTTACCATCGGTGATAAACTCCTTGACGGTCGTTGTACCGCAGTTAGCCTCGGTACGGCGTTGAATAACCACTTGATACTCTTTGGTTTTTAGCGATTTGAGATCCGCTGGCAAAACGAGGTCAATAATGGTATCTGTGCCCTTCACCTCTACGATACGAGTAGGCTCGGAAGAGGTAGGAGTATTCACAAAAACTGCATAGTAGTTGCGCTTGGTATCCGTCACACGCATAGAGAGTTTCTTGCCAGAGAACGCTACACGGAAATAGGTAGATGGGAAGTCAAAACGATAGGAATCGTTCTCGATGACAGAGCGACCGACGAACGTGATGCGAGAGTCAGTAGCAGGGACGGTCTCAGCCTTAAGGCAAAGAGGCGATAAGGCGAGGAGGCAAAGGATTGCCGAGAAAAAGATTTTTTTCATGATATGGAATTATGAATGAATAACGCTACAAAAGTACTACAATTCTGGCATATACGCAAGTAAATTTTACTAAAAGTAAACTTTTGTATTAAATATTTGCATATCTCCGTTTTTTTTAGTATCTTTGCACGCTATTTGAT
This sequence comes from uncultured Bacteroidales bacterium, assembly GCA_937901225.1. Classification (GTDB taxonomy): domain Bacteria; phylum Bacteroidota; class Bacteroidia; order Bacteroidales; family Paludibacteraceae; genus Colicola. Next base: position 1,158 of record CALCGX010000032.1, read on the forward strand.
AAGAGAATATAAAAATACAAAATCATGGATATACTACAACAAATGCTTAAACGTGCGCAAGCTAATCCTCAGCGCATCGTGTTGCCAGAAGGTGACGAGCCTCGTACTTTGGAAGCAGCTAACTTGCTTTTGAAAGACAAAGTGGCTAAACTCATCCTTATTGGCGATCCTGCTGTCATTCGTCAGATGGCTCAGGAGAAGAATTATGAATACATCCTCAGCGAGGAGAGTGAACTCACTATCTTGGATCCATTGACCGATCCTAAGATGCCAGAGTATGCAAACCTCCTTTTTGAACTCCGCAAAGCAAAGGGTATGACCCTCGAGCAAGCGACAGAGAAAGTCAAGGATCCTCTTTACCTCGGTTGCTTAT
>CALCGX010000033.1 GCA_937901225.1 uncultured Bacteroidales bacterium
TTACATTGCAGCAGTTCAAAGATTCATTTATGACAGAGAAAGGAAACTATCTCAGTGATACCAGTTTATACCGCACACGTGCTACTAAAGATGGTAAAAACTATCTATTCTCCATTGATACAATATCTAAGTCAGATAAGCCTATCTATATCCGTGGTCGTATTACTACCGATGACTATGCAGGCAATTTCTACAAAGCCATGTGTATCCAGCAGATAGTAGATGGTGAACAACAAGCACTACGTTTATCTGTAGATCTTGGTTCTGTGGGTGGACTATATCAAATTGGTCAAGAGATTTTGATTCGCGTAGATGGTTTAGCTATTGGTCGCTATGCCAACCAACCACAACTATGTCTGCCTTCATATAATAATAACACATGTGCTCAATATCCAGAGCAAAAAATCGGTTGGGCACCAGGGCGAATTCCAATGGCAGTATTTAATCAACGTACACAATGCATTGGTAAACCAGACGTAAGCAAATTGGTATATGATGAATACCTAATCACAGAATTTACCAAAGTACTCAATCTTCAAGAAACACGCAATTGGGATGCCAAATTGGTACGCATCAAAGATGTACACTATACTGGTGAATACTTTGATACTAAGGGTAAAACATATAATTGCGCTCCTACAGACCCTGAAATTGATGTAAACGCTAATGTATTTGCTCCAACTACTGAAAATATGGGACATCCTCAAACACGTGTAATTGCAGATGCAGATGGCAACAAAACTGGTGTATCTACGTCTGAGTATGCTAAATTCGCACATTTCTATATTCCTGGTGCAGATAAAAATGGCGTAGCGAAGTGTGCAAACTACCAAGGTGACATTGTTGGTATCTTAGGTTTTTACAGAGATAATGCCTCATATGATCCAACTTTTAAGGATTGGTCTATTACTATCCGCTCCTTGGATGACTTGATGCTCTACGACGACGAGAACAACCTTTGGCCACGAGTAGAATACCAAAGATAAATACTCTAAACACTAAACATTAGCGCAAGCGTTCACTAATCAAATGAGTTGGCTTGACATTATCATATTATTACCCCTACTCATCGGCCTCATACGAGGTCTGATGAGAGGGTTTGTAGTAGAACTAACAGCTATCGTAGCTATTATTCTCGGTTTTGTAGGTACTCGTATTTGGGGTGCGGCATTCGCCATATGGATTAGCAAGCAGTTTGCATGGCCAGAGGCAGTTTGTTCGGTAGTAGCTTATGCCCTACTCTTCTTGGGCATTACGCTATTTCTTAATCTCGTAGCAAAACTCATATCACGTCTTTTCAAAGCCGTTAACCTCGGTTGGCTCAATCGCCTCTTCGGCGCAATCTTTGGGGTTACCAAATGGGCTGCCATCGTACTTTTTATTGTATTGTGTGTACATCGTTTGGACGACCAGTTCCACTTCTTCAAAGAGGATATCAAGCAGCAATCCACGATTTATAATTATACAACCCCATTATCCGAAAAACTTTGGAAAGCGGTAAAAGAGCAAGTTACTACTTATTCACTTTCTTTACACCCTTCTAAATCTCAAGAAAAAGAGCAGAAATAAAAAATCTGCTCTTTTTTTTGCAAAATATTTGGTCATATCAAAAAAAAGCAGTACCTTTGCACCCGCTTTCGAGAGAGAGCATACATGGTGGCTATAGCTCAGCTGGCAGAGCATCGGATTGTGGTTCCGAGTGTCGTGGGTTCGAGCCCCACTAGTCACCCAAAAAGCGAATAACCATTTGGTCATTCGCTTTTTTGTTTATCACTACGACTTTATCAAAAATTACAATCATCTTTCTGCCATTTTGGCAGTATATGACAGAAATGTCGTGTCAAAATCACTTTGGCACGGCATTTGTTTGTAGTAAGGTGACCTTAATGTCCTTAAAGACCTTAAAGTCCTTAAAACAAGAATATAAACTAAAAAAACTTAAATACAATGGGAAAAATTATTGGTATCGACTTAGGAACAACTAACTCCTGTGTCGCAGTTATGGAAGGCAATGAGCCTGTAGTTATCACCAACTCTGAGGGTAAACGTACTACCCCTTCAGTAATTGGTTTCGTAGATGGTGGCGAGCGCAAGGTGGGCGACCCTGCTAAGCGTCAAGCAATCACCAACCCTACCCGTACCGTATATTCAATCAAGCGTTTCATGGGTGAGACCTATGACCGTCTCGCTAACGAGGTTGCACGCGTACCTTATAAAGTAGTAAAGGGCGACAACAACACCCCACGCGTGGACATCGACGGCCGTCTCTACACCCCACAAGAGATCTCAGCTATCATCCTCCAAAAAATGAAAAAGACCGCTGAGGATTATCTTGGTCAAGAGGTGACAGAGGCAGTTATCACTGTACCTGCATACTTCAACGATAGCCAACGCCAAGCTACCAAAGAGGCTGGCGAGATCGCAGGTCTCAATGTGCGCCGTATCGTCAACGAGCCTACGGCTGCTGCTTTGGCTTATGGTCTCGACAAGAGCGACAAGGACATGAAGATCGTAGTATTCGACTGCGGTGGTGGTACACACGACGTATCAGTTCTCGAACTCGGCGATGGCGTATTTGAGGTGAAATCTACCGACGGTGATACCCACCTTGGTGGTGATGACTTCGATCACCGCATTATCGACTGGCTCGTACAAGAGTTCAAGAATGACAACGCTGGTGCAGACCTTAGCAAAGACCCTATGGCTATGCAACGCCTCAAAGAGGCTGCTGAGAAAGCTAAAATCGAGCTCTCTAACACCACTTCAAGTGAGATCAACCTCCCATACATCATGCCAGTTGACGGCGTACCAGCTCACTTGGTGAAGACCCTCACCCGTGCTAAGTTTGAGCAACTCGTGGACGACCTCGTTCAACGCACCATCGCTCCATGCCGCACCGCTCTCCAAAACGCTGGTCTCTCTGTAGGCGATATCGACGAGATCATCCTCGTAGGTGGTTCAACCCGTATCCCTGCTATCCAAGCAGCAGTAGAGAAATTCTTCGGCAAAGCTCCATCTAAGGGCGTTAACCCAGACGAGGTAGTAGCTCTTGGCGCAGCTATCCAAGGTGGTGTCTTGACTGGTGATGTGAAGGACGTATTGCTCCTCGATGTTACCCCACTCTCACTCGGTATCGAGACTATGGGTGGTGTGATGACCAAGATGATTGAGGCCAACACCACTATCCCTACCAAGAAAGCTGAGACCTTCACTACAGCCGTTGATAATCAACCATCTGTAGAGATCAAGGTATATCAAGGCGAGCGTCCAATGGCACAACAAAACAAGCTCATCGGTAGCTTCCACCTCGACGGCATCATGCCAGCACGCCGTGGTGAGCCACAAATCGAAGTGACCTTCGATATCGACGCCAACGGTATCCTCAACGTAACCGCTAAGGACAAAGCTACTGGCAAAGAGCAAAAGATCCGCATCGAGGCTTCTAGTGGCTTGAGCGATGCTGAGATCAAGCGCATGAAGGCAGAGGCTGAGGCAAACGCAGAGGCAGATAAGAAAGAGGCTGAGCGTATTGCTAAGCTCAACCAAGCAGACGCTACTATCTTCCAAACCGAGAAGCAACTCGCTGAGCTCGGCGACAAGATCCCTGCTGACAAAAAGGCTCCTATCGAGGAGGCACTCAAGAACCTCAAAGCGGCTTACGAGAAGAAGGATGCTGACGCATGCGAGGCAGCAAACCAAGCCCTTATGACCGCTTTCCAAGCAGCTAGCGCAGAGATGTACAATGCGCAAGCTCAAGCAGGTCCTCAACCAGGCGCTGACTTCACTAGCGGTGCACAAGGTGGCACTCAAAACGGTGGCAATAGCAATCAAGGCGCAGCCGAGGACGTGGACTTCGAAGAGGTTAAATAATACTCTAAAACTCTAAATAGTAGCTCGTTATGCGAGCGTCCACTGAACAAAACAGAGGGTAGTCAAAATAAGGACTACCTTCTGTTATTTTGTACTTAAAATAGGTTTTCTGTAAGTTCTCTTCGGGCTACGTGACCACTTCGCGACCACTATAGCACATCTATCGCCTAAATGTGTCCTATCTGTGGGCGAAATTTGGCTAGCAACAAATTCGCATACCACTTAATTACTACTCGCCTATTCCCACCATTTTTTGAAAAAAAACTCATTTTGCTTGCATATGTGCGTTTTTTGTTGTAACTTTGTGCGGAATTTTGTGTATATAGGTTTTTAACTATTATGACAGCAAGTTTTGGATACGTTCGCGTGGCAGCAGCAGTGCCACAAATGCGAGTGGCGAATTGCCAGTACAATGCCAGTGAAATCAAGAAACAAATCACCGAAGCCGTACAAGAAGGTGTACAAGTGGTTTGTTTCCCTGAACTCAGTATCACTGGATACACCTGTGCGGACTTGTTCTTCACACAGCAGTTGCAAAAAGATGCACTCAGTGCACTAGAAGATGTGTGCACTTTCACACGCGACCTGCCTATCATCGTGCTCGTAGGTGCACCACTCAAAGTGGACAACAACCTCTACAACTGCGCCTTCGTGATGACCGACGGCGAAGTGGTGGGCGTAGTACCCAAAATCAACCTACCCAACACAGGCGAGTTCTACGAAAAACGCTGGTTCTCCAGCGGACGCGATGTGCTGGAAAACAACGTCAATAGCATCCGCCCCCGCATACCAACCATTGAACTATGGGGCAATGATGTGCCTTTTGGTATTGACCTACTGTTTGCTACCAAGGATTATAGTTTTGGTATTGAGATATGCGAAGACCTATGGTCTCCCCTACCCGCCAGCACACAGCTTGCAATACAAGGTGCGGAGATTATCTTCAACCTCTCCAGTAGCAACTGCGTGACAGGCAAGCATGCCTTTCGTCAGCGCATGATCACGCAGCAGTCAGCACGTGTGCACTGTGGCTATGTATATACCTCATCAGGCATCGGCGAGTCAACGACAGACATCGTCTTCTCAGGTAGCACATACATCGCCGAGAATGGCGAGATGCTGGAGATAGGCGAACGTTTCCAGATGGCGAGTAGCATGATTATAACGGAGATTGACGTAGAGCGTTTGCGCATTGATCGTCAACGCAACACCAACTTCACCCATGATAAGCATGGGCATTATCGCCATATTCAAGTGGCACCTCTCGACGAGGCGATTGGCGAAGAGGCAATAAAGCGTGAGGCGAGAAGCGAGGGCCCATTGCATCGTCATTTCACCAAGACACCATTCCTGCCCAAGAAGAAAGATAGCGATGATTACTGCGAGGATGTGCTGAACCTGCAAGCCAACGGACTGCTTCGCCGTTGGCAACATACCAAGGCAGAGTCGCTAGTGATTGGTATATCAGGCGGCTTGGACTCAACCTTGGCATTGATTGTGAGCGTGTTAGCAGCTGATAGATTGGGTTATAACCGTAGCCAGATCATTGGTGTTACCATGCCTGGCTTTGGCACTAGCGACCGCACCTATAGCAATGCCATACAGATGATGGAAGAGTTGGGCGTGAGCATGCATGAGATACCTATCCGTGAGATGGCTACACAACATTTGAGTGACATTAATCATGATATTGATAACCACGATATCACCTACGAGAATGCGCAAGCACGTATCCGTACTTTGGTGCTGATGAACCTTGCCAACAAGTACAACGGACTGGTAGTCGGCACAGGCGACATGAGCGAGTTGGCACTCGGTTGGGCAACGTATTGTGGCGACCATATGTCGATGTACGGTGTGAATGCAGGTGTACCTAAGACGCTCGTACGCTATATGGTACGCTACGCAGCGGAGAACCTCTTTGGCGACCGCTTGCGCGAGATATTGATGGATGTGATTGACACCCCTGTATCGCCAGAGCTATTGCCTACCGATGAGGATGGCAATATCGCACAGATTACCGAAGATAAGGTGGGACCATATGAGTTGCACGACTTCTTCATGTACTACTACCTGCGCTATGGTTTTACCCGCGAGAAGATAGCCTACATGGCGAGTCTAGCATTCGAAGGACAATATACCGAGGAGGTGATCAACCACTGGCTCAACGTATTTATGCGCCGTTTCTTCACGCAGCAATTCAAACGCAGTTGTCTGCCCGATGGACCAAAAGTGGTGGGCGTGAGTCTATCGCCACGAGGGGATTTGAGAATGCCGAGTGATGTGGCGATAAATTGATCATAGTGTCCCGACTCCCGATACTAAAAAACAACGAATATGAAACGTTTAGCGACTATATTATTTGCGGTAATCGCGATAGCATTGACCGCAACGGCACAAATCGTGCAACCTATTAAGTGGACTGGCGCCGTAGAAGGCGACAGCGTAAAACTGACTGCCACCATTGAGCAAGGATGGCACCTCAACATCATCGAGCTGGGCGACGGATTCTACATGGATGAATACGAAGGTACGTTCACCGAAACCGTAGCCAAAGCCGACACCATCCGTGTGCGATACAACGCTTGTGACGACAAGATGTGCACCGCTCCTGAGACATGGGAGTTCGTATCTAACAGCGACAGCGGTCTAGCTTCTAACAGCGATAGCGGTCTAACAGCCGAAGGCGGTCAATCCATCTGGTGGATATTTGTGATGGGATTGCTTGGCGGTTTGCTGGCAATCTTTACTCCATGTGTATGGCCAATCATTCCGATGACCGTCAGCTTCTTCATCAAGCGTGGTGGCGCAGCAAAAGGTACTACCAACGCACAAGTAGTACGCGATGCAATCCTTTATGGATTGAGCATTGTGATTATCTATGTGGGGTTGGGCTTGCTGGTAACACTTATCTTCGGTGCCTCGGCATTGAATGCACTGAGCACCAACGCGGTGGTAAATATCATCTTCTTCTTGATCTTAGTACTGTTTGCGGCATCATTCTTTGGTGCATTTGAAATCACCTTGCCAAGTTCCTGGTCCACAGCACTCAACAGCAAATCCAGCAATACCACGGGCTTTCTTAGCATATTGCTGATGGCATTCACATTGGTGATTGTATCTTTCTCTTGCACAGGTCCAATCATCGGCACCTTACTCGTAGAGGCAGCAGGCAAATCACTCCTTGCCCCTGCAATGGGTATGTTGGGCTTTGCGATTGCGTTGGCATTGCCATTCTCGCTATTTGCAATGTTCCCATCGGTATTGAAGAAATTGCCTAAGTCTGGAGGTTGGATGAACACCTTCAAAGTCACCCTCGCCTTCCTTGAGTTGGCATTGGCATTGAAGTTCCTCAGCGTGGCTGACTTGGCATACGGCTGGCATATCTTGGACCGCGAGGTGTTTGTATCACTATGGATTGTGATATTCTCGCTACTGGGCTGCTACCTATTAGGCTTGATTAGTTTCCCACATGATGATGAAGACCAACGCAAAACCAGCGTACCACGATTGTTCTTATCTATTATTTCGCTGTCATTTGCGATGTATATGGTACCTGGATTATGGGGTGCACCACTCCGTGCTATCTCTGCATTTGCACCACCTATGACCACCCAAGACTGGGTAATGACACCAGGCGCTACAACTGGCAACTATCAATTGTCAACTGTCAACTATAAGACCATGACCAACCACGGAGGACAAATCACCTTCACCGACTACGAAGAGGGTATGGCATTTGCGAAGGAGAATAACATGCCAGTGTTCTTGGACTTCAACGGCTTTGGCTGTGTCAACTGCCGTAAGATGGAGGCAGCTGTGCTGAGCAAACCAGAGGTGGCAGAGCATATGCACAAGTATGTATTGATTTCACTCATCGTAGATGATAAAACGAAGTTGGAAGAGCCAATCACCGTAGAAGAGAACGGCAAGGCTGTCACCTTGAAGACAATCGGCGACAAGTGGAGCCACATGCAACGCGCTCACTATCAATCCAATGCGCAACCATACTACGTGCAACTCGATGCAGATGGCAACCGTATCGTGGAAGGCAGCTACGCCTACGATGAAGATATCGAAAAATTCCTCAATTGGCTGAAATACTGATTGAGAATTTTGAATTAAGAATTAAGAATTAAGAATTATGAATTTTCAAGAGAATAGAAAATCGAATTATATGAATCGTGAGGCGCATACTCCACAGCGAAGTGCAACTCAAAATTCAAAATTCAAAATTCAAAATTACGACACAAAGCGTCCTCCTGAGAAGGAGATGATCTTTGGTATTCGTGCCATCATAGAGGCGATTGATGCGGGCAAGACTTTGGACAAGATTCTCCTACGTCGCGATATGACCTCCACCATCGGTAAGGAGCTGCTCAAGCGACTGATGGGTACCACTACGCCTGTGCAAAAAGTACCTGTGGAGAAACTCAACCAATATACAGATAAGAATCACCAAGGTGCGATTGCATTCTTAAGTCCAATCGACTTTTGCTCTTTAGAAACGCTCGTCCCAACCCTCTTTGAGGAGGGTAAGACACCACTATTGATGGTTCTGGACGGCGTGACCGATGTGCGCAACTTTGGTGCCATTGCCCGCACATGTGCGTGCGCTGGCGCGGATGCGCTAATCATAGGTTCGCACGGCAGTGTGGCAATCAATGGCGACGCGGTGAAAACATCGGCAGGCGCATTATACCATTTGCCTGTTTGCAAGGTGGATAATCTGCAACACGCGTTGCAGTTCCTCCGCGATTCAGGTTTTACGGTATTGGCAGCTACCGAACATGCTACTGACAACTATACAGAAGTGGATATGACCATGCCAACAGCCATCGTGATGGGTAGCGAGGAGAAAGGCATCTACGAAGGTAACCTGCGTATATGCTCACACCAAGTGCGCATCCCGATGTCAGGCGTAATAGAGAGTTTGAACGTAAGCGTAGCAGCAGGAGTAATGCTCTACGAAGCAGTGAGACAACGCGGATGTTAATAATTTTTGACTTAGACGGCACACTCATCAATACGATTGATGACTTGGGACAAGCATGCAACCATGCTCTGTCAGCATGTGGATTCCCTACGCACAAGATTGCGGACTACCCTCGCTTAGTTGGCAATGGCATCAACAAGCTCATTGAGCGCGCCCTGCCCGAGGAGCATCGCAACGAAGCTACGGTGCTGCGTTTGCGTGAGTATTTCGTGCCTTACTACGATGCACACAACTGCGATCTTACCCACCCTTACGATGGTATTTCCGAACTGCTACAGGCATTGAAAGCCGCAGGGCATACACTGGCAGTGGCGTCTAACAAATACCAAGCAGCCACAGAGAAGATTGTAGCGCAGCTATTTCCTGGTATCTTTGACGTAGTATTAGGTGAACGTGATGGTGTGCCCCGCAAACCCAACCCGCAAATCGTATACGATATTCTATCAACTGTCAACTATCAACTATCAACTGAAAATTGCCTCTATATCGGCGATTCGCTGGTGGATGCGGAAACTGCTAAGGCAGCAAAAGCTACTCTTGTGCTCTGCACATGGGGATTCTGCACAGAAGAACAGTTGGCGACAGCACAGCCTAATTACATGATACATCATCCAGCAGAAATAGTAAACATCATACAAGCACATGAATGAGATTATTCAATATATCATCACCTTTTTGCTCTATGACAATGAAGTAGCAGCGAATCAAGTGGGCTATACCGCTGACGAAAGTCAATGGAGCAACTATCGCGTGGTGATTGTGCCTAACGGACATTTGGGCAAAGAGATTGTTATGCCTAATTTGGAAGAAGTGAAAGTAGAGCCTTTTGGGGAAACAGCACAAGATGGTAAAAATAGATGGATTATTCGCACGGATATCATCTACAATACGTTCTTCTTCATCTCACGCGCAGAAGAGTTAATCAACAACCAGCGCGATAAGCATGGGCGATTTCTTGCAGAATACTCCATTCTTGGTAAACAAAATCGCTTAATGATTCCTACGGTAGATGAATACGCCCGTATGCTGATGAAGCTACTCGACTTACCACTCCCTACTCCATCCTTCAGCCGTATTTTCCTCACCCATGATATTGATTCCATAGAACAATATCGTCATTGGCGCGGAGCGTTAGGCGGCATACTTCGTGGCAAGGTACGCGAAGTGTTGGCATCGCTCAAAGACATACACAACGACCCAGCTTTTACCTTCTCATGGTTCATTTCGCAAGACAAGAAAGTGGAGGGAACTAAATGTATTTACTTTGTAAAAGATACACTAGGCAAAGGATATGATTATCCACAATACGAACTGTTTGGGAAAGACTTTGAAACGGTTAAAGATATGATTGAGCAAAGTGGAGCGGAAATAGGTTTGCATTCGAGCTATTATGGTCATGAATCTACTCTTTCAGAAGTGTATGGTCGCTTGCTCCTTCAACAAAATGAGCAACCTGAAAAGCCAATTTGTCATCGTAGTCATTACCTCAACTGCTCCATTGACCAAATGCAATGTTGGGCAAAAATAGGTATCACTGATGACTTTACTATGATGTTCCCCGATCAAGTAGGATTCCGCTTGCAAACTACACGACCTGTACGCTGGATTAATCCTAAGACCATGCAGCTTACCAATTTAGTGCTCCATCCCATGACAGTCATGGACTGCACACTAAGCAATTCACAATATATGAATCTCAGCGAGGATGAGGCATATTTTGAGTGTCAACGATTGTTTGAAAAGATACATCAGAACGCAGGCGAAGTAGTACTCTTATGGCATAATACCATTATTACAGATGATGGTTATCATCGCTCGTTGTATCCTAAATTATTGAGTTTATTAAAATGCGAATAATCACCATCATAGGAGCTCGCCCACAGTTTGTGAAAGCAGCGATAGTTAGTCGCTATATTCGCCTTCACAACGACAATTCCTCTATTCATATCGAGGAAAAGATTCTACATACCGGGCAGCACTATGATTACAACATGAGCCAAGTATTCTTTGAGCAGATGGGCATCCCTACCCCAACTTGGCACTTGGGTTGTACTAATGACATAGCATGTATGCGTGATGCCATTATTCCACTTATCGATGGTCAAGCAGATTATATCATGGTATATGGCGATACCAACTCCACTTTAGCAGGTGCCCTCGCAGCAGAAGCATGCAATATCCCATTGATACATATAGAAGCTGGTTTACGTAGCTACAATATGGAGATGGCAGAGGAGTACAATCGTATCGAAACGGACAAACGCGCAGCATTATTGTTCTGCCCAACATATACTGCGGTAGAAAATCTGCGCAAGGAAGGCATCACGCAGGGCGTATATCACGTCGGCGACGTAATGTATGATGCTACATTGTATTTCGCCCAACAAGCAGACAATCGATCTACCATTTTACACCAACTGAATATTTCTCCGAAACAATATTATTTAGCAACCATTCATCGTGCTCAAACTACCGATAACATCAATCGATTATCCAATATTCTATCGGCCTTCCTGCAAGTGCAAATGCCAATTATACTCCCACTTCATCCCCGTACACGCAAAGTGATTGAGCAATCCGATACGCTGACACGACTGGTACAAGATACCCCCCACTTGCACATCATCGATTCGGTGAGCTATTTAGATATGTTGCTCTTAGAAAAACACGCAGTATTGATTCTCACCGACTCTGGCGGAGTGCAAAAAGAGGCTTATTTCCACCATACTCCTTGCATTACGATGCGTGATGAAACCGAGTGGATAGAGACTATTTCTGCTGGGTGGAATACGATTGTAGGTACCGACACCGCACGTATCCTACATGCTATCCAACACCCCAAACAACCACAAAACGAAATTACCGAATATGGCTGCGGCAAAGCGGCTGCCAATATAATACAGATACTATGTCAAAACGAATCTTGATATTATGTGAAGCCATTGCTCCACCAGCCTTCAGTCCGCGTATCCTTACGCTGATAGAATGGTTGCAACAAAACGGTTGGCAATGTACCCTCATCACAGAAGAATGTGCTGAGCAGGCATTTCATACGGATATATGTCCGATATACCAAATGCCTGCATACCATCATCTCCTGCTTGATAAATTATGCTGGGGAAAAGATAAGGCACTATATCAATTTGCAAAGCAGATGGTGGATATCAATACATTTGATCTAATATTCTGCTCTTCATACTATTATTTCCCATTATACGCTGCCCATTTGTTGGCACAAGAGTATCATATTCCATTAGCAATTGATTTGCGCGACATCGCAGAGCAATGGGGAGAGACTGCATACTTCACTCGCAAACTGACACCATTCAACAAACTCAATTACTGGATAGGAAAGATATACGAACGCAAGCAACTGCGTGTACGCAATCGCATACTTCGAAGTGCCAATATAGTAACATCTGTTTCACCTTGGCATCAAAACATATTGGCAAAATACAATGCAAATACCCATTTGATTTATAACGGCTACGATGCGAATGTATTTGTTCCTAAAGACCTTATATGCGATTATTTTTACATCACATATTTGGGCAAACTCTACTCCACCCAATTACGCGATCCTCGCTTGCTATTTGAAGCACTCAGGCAATTGACATCGGAAGAAAAAATTGATTCTAAACACGTTAGAGTGCTATTCCATACGGATCCTAATGGTATGCAACAACTTCAAGAGTTAGGCGAATACTACCAAATCGCACCATTGTTAAATATCAATGGGTATATCCCTCGTCAAGCGATTTTGCCTGTTATGTATCAATCGTCTATTCTCCTTGTACTAACGACATTATCTACCCCCACAGGCACACACGGCATTATGGGTACAAAGTTCTTTGAGAATATCGGTATAGAGAAACCTATTTTATGTGTACGTTCCGATGAAGAATGCCTTGCTGATGCAATCCAAAAGACCAATGCAGGTTTAGCAGCAACCAGTGTGGATGAGGTCAAAACATTCATCATGGAGAAATACCAAGAATGGCTACAACATGGCTATACCCGACAAGCAGTCATCAACAAGGAGCAATTTACTCGTCAACATGAAGCTGAGCAGTTCGAACAACTATTCATTCAAACATTGAAATCCTAAAACGTTGAAAACATTGACTACCATATCCGTCATAGTACCCATATACAATGCTGAAAAGTATCTGGCAAAGTGTATCGAATCCCTGATACAACAGTCACATACAGCATTGCAAATCATCCTTGTCAACGATGGTTCCACCGACCAAAGTTTGACTATCGCTGAGCAATATGCTCAACAAGATGCACGTATCCAATTGTATTCACATCCCACTAACCAAGGGCAATCCGCTGCACGTAATCTTGGACTGCAACATGCCACAGGCGAGTTCATCTCATTCGTTGATGCCGATGACTATGTGGATAACGATTTCTATGCGTATATGTTGCACCATATAGGCAATTTAGATTGTGTACAAATAGGTTATAGACGTGTCACCAAGCAAGGGAAAGTATTGATTCAGAAACTGCCTAGGCATTTCCACCAATTTACCTCACCATGTATGCGCCTGTATCGACACGAGTTTTTTGCTAAACACAATTTGAGTTTTCCTATGGGTATGATCTATGAGGATGTCATATTCTCATTGGATTTCTGGGCAGCCAAACCAACCTATAAAATGCTTCCTTATACGGGCTACAACTACCTCGCAAACACCAATTCTACCACTGCCACACGCAATCTCGTAGCCAAAGAATTGCTATTTGCCACACTCAACGAAAAGCGTCAAAAGAGCACTAGTTTCTTTCACCGACTGCTGATTCTATACACTACTATCCGACTCCAATTCCATTTCAAACGATATGACTAACGCTCAACTCCTTCATCTACTCCGCTCAGAGGTTATTCCTGCCATCGGTTGTACGGAGCCGATTGCAGTAGCATTGTGTGTAGCTCGCGCCAAAGAACTCCTTGGCTGCGAACCCGATGCGATAACGGTTTACCTCTCAAAGAATGTCTATAAGAATGCCCTCGCGGTAGGTATTCCCAATACGGGTATGACGGGTTTGCCTATTGCCATCGCACTGGGCGCCACAGTGGGTAAATCTGAGTATATGCTGGAGGTGCTACGCGATGCCACACCAGAAACGGTAGCGTATGCCAAGGACTACATGTTGCGCGTGCCTGCACAGATTCATATCAACTACGAGGCGCCAAGCATTCTCTATATCCATGCCGAAGTGCGCAAAGGCGATCAAACGGCACAAGCCACCATCATGGATGAGCATACGAATTTTGTGGAATCAGGAACAAGGAGCCAAGAACCAAGACTAAATAGCAAAATAGACACAACAGAAAATGCATTATCTCTCCGCCGTGTGTATGACTTTGCCATGGAGGTCGATATCCATGATCTTACTTTCTTGAAAGAGGGAGCCGAGATGAATACCGCAGCAGCAGAGACATCCTTTGCCGATCAATATGGTCATGGCTTGGGACGACTATTGCGAGCTAACACGCTCACTGCAACCCCCGAAATGGAAAAGCTCTTTGGCAACACATTATTCACCAAGATCATCAGTTACACTTGCGGTGCATGTGATGCACGTATGTCGGGTGCGATGGTACAAGTTATGAGTAACTCGGGTTCAGGCAATCAAGGTATTTCGTGCTCTATTCCCGTGTATTTGTATGCGAAAGAGAATAATTGCACAGAAGAACAAACTCTTCGCGCGCTAGCGCTCAGCAATCTCACCGTCATCTATATCAAGCAATCGCTCGGTCGATTGTCGGCATTGTGTGGCTGCGTGGTAGCGGCTACAGGTTCGGCAGCTGGTATCACCTATCTGATGGGAGGCAATTATGAGGAGATTACCTATGCGATTAAAAATATGATTGCCAACATTTCAGGAATGATCTGCGACGGTGCCAAACCGGGTTGTGCGCTAAAGGTCACTAGCGGCGTAGCAACGGCTATCTTCAGCGCGTACCTAGCCATGCAACACTCATATGCCGATTCTACAGAAGGCATCGTAGAGGACGATATTGATCGCACTATCCGCAACCTCACACGCATCGGGCACGACGGAATGAAGGTTACTGACGACCTCATCCTCGACATCATGACCCACAAACAATAACCACAGACGACAATGAATAATTCAAAATTCAAGAAGATTCGCGCATACTACTCTGGCTGGATCCTCCCGTTGGTAGATTTCCTTATCATCTACCCTATCCTTCTAATAATGAAGCGTAAGACCACCCGTAGTATCCAATTGCAATACCACGGTGATAAGCAGCAAATCGAGCAAGACATCCGCCAAGGCGCTTTCTTTATGACTAACCATCGCGACATTGTCATGGATGCTGCATGGCTCACTTTCCTGCTCCGCACACGCTATTTCATCCATCCCTATTTCGGTATTGGAAATAATCTGTTTGGCAAATGGTGGATTGAGCATGTTGTCCGTTTCTTGCGTGCTTTCGTGGTTATCCGCAATGGTGGGTTCCGCGATCAGGTCAATAACGCCACTACCCTATCTCAATATATCCGTCACTTGCGTAAACGCCACAAATCCATTTGGTTAGCGCAACGTGAAGGCCGCGCCAAGGATGGAAATGACGTCACCCAACCAGGTGTGTTGAAGATGCTCACTATCGATGCAGAAGACTTCTTCCAAAGCGTCAAGGAACTCAATATATGCCCTGTCAGCATCTCCTACGAATACGATCCATGCGACTATCTCAAAGCACGCGAGATGCAGCTCAAACGCGATAATCCTAAGTGGAAAAAATCCCGCAAAGATGACCTCATATCCATGCAAGTGGGTATCAATGGGCAGAAGGGACGTATCGTCTATCGTTTGACTCCATCTATCAACCACGAGATTGACCAAGCCTTGGCGGCGCACCCAGAGTTGCGCGAACTCAGCCGCAACGAGCAGATTCAGTTCGTTTGCCAACTCATCGATCAGCATATCCATGCGGCATATGAAATTTATCCTCGCGGCACGGAGTTTGACGAGTATATCGAGAGCCGCTTGCAACTTATCCATCTCTCCAACAAGGATACGAACTTCCTCCGTGCCCGCCTATATGAGATGTACAACAACCCCGTACTAAACCACGAGAAAGCGGTAAAATAGTACGTGAAGGAGTGCGACGGAACGCACTTCGAGTATTGCGCCCGAAGATTCTCCACACCTTGAGTGGAATATTGAAGATCGTATACAGATAGATAAATCTATCTTTTTTACTAATAATACTCGTTTGCTTGCGTATGTGCGTTTTTTTTTGTACCTTTGCGCCCAAATTTAGAAAGGTGAAAACTGAAAACATATGATAACAATAGAACAACTCAAAGAGATTCAACAACGCGCGGATAAGCTCAAGCAATACTTGGCTATCGACGAGAAACGCGTACAACTGGAGGAAGAAGAACTCCGCACACAAGACCCTGGATTCTGGGAAGATGCCAAAGCCGCTGAAGCACAAATGCGCAAAGTGAAAGGCATCAAAGCATGGATTGAGGGATACGAAGGAGTACGTGCTGCCACAGAAGAACTACAACTCGCTTTCGACTACTGCAAAGAGGAACTCGTGACAGAAGACGAGGTAGATGCTGCATACGCACATGCCATCAAAGAGGTAGAAGCACTCGAGATGAAGAACATGCTCTCGCACGAAGAAGACCAGATGCCTGCCGTACTGAAGATTGTCTCCGGTGCTGGTGGTACCGAGGCCCAAGACTGGGCTGAGCAGCTGATGCGTCTCTATCAGCGCTATTGCGAGAAGCACGATTATAAAGTCACCATTGCCAACCTCCAAGAAGGCGATGAGGCGGGTATCAAGACCGTGACTTTCAATATCGAAGGCGACATGGCATATGGTTATCTTAAGTCTGAGAACGGTGTCCACCGTCTCGTGCGCGTGAGCCCATATAATGCACAAGGCAAGCGTATGACATCCTTCGCATCCGTCTTCGTAGTGCCACTCATCGACGATACCATCGATATCCAAGTGGATCCATCAGCGATCTCATGGGATACCTTCCGTTCTTCGGGTGCAGGAGGTCAGAACGTCAACAAGGTGGAGTCGGGTGTGCGCTTGCACTATAAGTTCATCAACCCACTCACCAACCAACCCGACGAGATTGTGATTGAGAATACCGAGACACGCGACCAACCAAAAAACCGCGAGAATGCTCTCCGTCACTTGCGTAGTCAACTGTATGAATTGGAATTGGAGAAACGTCGTCAAGCCGCAGCCAAGGTGGAAGCAGGCAAGAAGAAGATCGAATGGGGAAGCCAAATCCGCTCCTACGTCTTTGATGACCGCCGCGTGAAAGACCACCGCACGAATTACCAAACCAGCAATGTGAATGCCGTGATGGATGGTGATATCGATGAGTTTATCAAGGCATACCTCATGGAGTTTCCAGATTAACAATCATAGCAATGAAGATAGCACTCATCGGATACGGCAAAATGGGACATATCATTGAGTCCATTGCTATTGAGCGTGGACATGAGATTGTGTGTGTCATTGATAAAGACAATGTTGAGGACTTCAACTCAGCAGCATTCGCTTCTGCAGATGTAGCCATTGAATTTACTACCCCTCAAACAGCAGAAGCAAATATATTGCGTGCTTGGGCAGCAGGCGTACCTGTAGTATCTGGTACAACGGGATGGAATATTGAGGAATTTCGAATTAAGAATTTTGAATTAAGAACGAAGAACTCTGACCGCGGCTTAATGTGGTCGTCCAACTATAGTATTGGCGTAAACCTTCTTTTCGCCCTCAACAAACAATTGGCGAAATTCATGGAGGCATACCCTAATTATACGCCCCACATGACCGAAGTGCATCATATTCACAAATTAGATGCCCCAAGTGGTACTGCCAAAACCTTGCAAGAGGCGATTGGCGACGAGCGACTAGCAGATATAGAATCTATTCGAGAGGGAGAAGTGCCTGGTATCCACACCGTAACATGGGATAGCGAAGTGGATACTATCACCATCAGCCACTCAGCCAAATCACGCAAAGGTTTTGCTCTCGGTGCCGTGATTGCCGCCGAATGGATGAGAGGCAAGACAGGTTGGCACGAATTTTCCGAAGTAATCCTTAGTTAAATACACACATATAGATGATGAAAACTTTTCAAGATAGAATCAAAGATGTGACCACCAAAGGGTGGATCTCGTGCGGCGTATGGTGCGCTATTTACATCGCTTTTGTCGTATGGGTAGCATGGGGCGACTGGGCAAGTCTGGGTTGGCTCGTACTTCTGCCGATCATTGCCGATATGTTTACTACCAAGTATATCCCTTGGAACTGGTGGAAGAAGTATAAGCCCCTTACCAAAGAGGAGGAAGCAGAAGGTAAAAAGAATCCTCATGCCAATGCTACGCTCTACACGATTTGCTCGTGGATGGATGCCATCGTGTTTGCGTTGGTGGCGGTGTATTTCATCAATGTGTATATCTTCCAAAACTACCAAATACCTACCTCTTCACTCGAAAAGACTTTGCGTGTGGGCGATTTCCTCTGCGTGAACAAAATGGCATATGGCGCGCGCGTGCCTAACACCCCACTCTCCATGCCGCTTGTGCAACATACTTTCCCATGGGGCGGCAAGAGTTACATTGAAAATCCACAATGGAAATACAAACGCCTCAAAGGTTGGGACAAAGTAGAGAAAGGCGATATCGTGGTATTCAACTTCCCAACAGGCGACACCGTTTGCACTAAGATGCCCAACCCTGATATTTACACCCTCCGTCATATCTACGGCAAACGCACCGTTGAGAATCGCAAGGATTTCTTTGGCGAAATCGTTGTTCGCCCTGTGGATAGACGCGAGAATTATGTAAAGCGCTGCGTAGGCACACCAGGCGACACGTTGCAAATCATTGATAATGTAGTATATATCGATGGCAAAGCAGAACCTGTTCACCCCTATTTGCAATACAATTATTTGGTCAAGACCGATGGTCAAGTCCTAACGAATACTTATCTGAGAGAATTAGGAATTTCCAAAGAAGATTTGGCGACGGAGCAGAAAAATATAATTAAGGGGTGTTATCGCTTACCATTGACAACCGAAATGAAAGCCAAGCTAGCGAAGAATCCGCATGTGCGCAGTATCGACATCGAACCAGAAGTGCTTGGCGGCGATGTCTATCCATTGGGGCACAATACATGGACACGCGATAACTACGGACCAATCTATATCCCTGCCAAAGGCGATACAGTAATGATTACCGAGGAGAACTTCTGGGTGTACAAACGCATTGCCGATGCCTACGAGTTCAAGTCCATAAAGATTGGCGAACCCTATGTTTTCGAGATGGATTACTATTGGATGATGGGCGACAACCGCCACAAGTCTGCCGATAGTCGCTATTGGGGATTTGTGCCAGAAGATCATATCGTAGGTCGCCCAATGTTCGTTTGGCTGAGCATTGAGAAAGACTATCCTTGGGGCAAAGGACATATCCGCTGGAAGAGAATTGGTTTGAGCAACTTTGAGTAAAAACATTGCGTCCCGAGTCCAGAATCCTGATTCCAAAAGATGATATTGCCAACGACATATATGGGTAGTGCTGAATGGTATCGCCAGTTTTTGGCAAATCCATCGACAGTGCAGATTGAGGTCATGGAGAGTTTTCCCAAACAAACCTACCGCAATCGCTGCACCATCACCACGCCAGATGGTCCGCTAACTTTAAGCGTCCCCGTGAAGCGTGCTGACAGCAAGCAGTTGACCAGAGATGTGGAGATCAGCTATCAACAACGCTGGCAACACCAGCATTGGATTGCACTCGTGAGCGCCTACAAACGCACACCATACTTCGATTACTACGCAGATTTCTTCCGTCTGTTCTATGAACAAGAAACACGCTTTTTAGTCGATTTCAACGAGAAAATCCACGAAGTAATCGTTCGCCTGATGGCGAACCGAGAGCCAGGAGCAAAGAACCAAGAACAAAGACTAATCACTACAACCGACTGGAGTGGTTTAGACTTAGAATCTTGCTTCGGCAATGGACAGAGTATATTAGATTTGCTATTTGAATATGGTCCTGAGACCATCATGAAGTTATGAATATAGACTGGAGTAAACTCACATTTCACTATACCGAGACGGACTATATCGTTCGTGCGGCGTGCAAGAATGGCGTATGGGAACAGCCCTACGCCACACGCGACAAGATGATTCCTATCCATGCCGCAGCCACCGGTCTGCACTACGGCCAAGAGTGCTTCGAAGGACTCAAAGCCTTCCGCGGCATTGACGGCAAAGTGCGTATCTTCCGCATGGAGGAGAACGCCAAACGCATGCAACGCACAGCCGAAGGACTACTCATGACGCCCGTACCCACAGAACTCTTCTGCGAAGCGATATTGTTAGCGTTGAAGATGAACATGGACTTCTTGCCGCCTTACGAGACAGGCGCCACGCTCTATTTCCGTCCGTTATTGGTAGCCACCACGCCCGATATTAGCGTTGGACCCGGCAAAGATTGCGAGTTTGTCGTCATCCCTACGCCTATTGGTCCTTATTTCCCCAACGGTTTCAAAGGTATGCCCGCTATAGTGAATCGTACTGTGGACCGCGCTGCGCCCAAAGGCACTGGTTGCTGGAAAGTCGGTGGCAACTATGCAGCATCCTTCCGTGCCAGCGAAGCCGCGCATGCCATGGGCTATGAGTGTATGTTCACCGATGCCAAAACACATAAGTATATTGATGAGTGCACGGCTTCCAATTTTATTGGCATCCGTCAGCATAGCAAACTTCAGGGCTCTGCCCGAACTACAGCGAAGCGATCTACAGTGAGCAACGCGAACGAACTACAGCGAAACGATCTAATCTACGAATACCTCACCCCGCGCAGTAGCGCCATTTTGCCAAGCATCACCAATGACTCGCTGATGACATTGGCAAAGGAGATGGGCATGAAGGTCACTCGCCGTAAGATTCGTGTCGAGGAACTGGCAGATATGCAGGAAGCCGCTGCATGCGGAACCGCATGCGTGATTTCGCCTTTGACCAAAGTCGTTGACCCAGATAATCATGTTACCTACTCTTTCGGCGACAAACCCGGTCCAATATTGACGAAACTCTACCACACCCTGCAAGACATTCAATACGGAAGAGTGGAAGACAAATATGGCTGGTGTATAGTGGTGGAGTAAAGATTATATGCAACCCCTTTTTAATAAAATACAATCAACATTCTTCAATTCAACGAGATTGCTAACAAAACGCATAGTTTTGTGGGGGGGACTTTGTATATTGTCAATGGGTTCTGCTTTGGCTCAACTCAATACCGATCGAATCACCGCAATTGGACGTAATGCCTTGTACTTTGACGACTATGTGCTTAGTATTCAATACTTTAATCAAGTCATCAAAATCAAGCCCTATCTCAGTGAACCCTATCTACTCCGTGCTATTGCTAAGATTCAATTGGGGGACTATACTGGTGCAGAGTTGGATTGCAACGCTGCCATAGCGCGCAATCCGTTTCATCCTGGAGCATATTATACTCGCGGATTCATCTACCGCCAAACCGACCAACTGGAGAAAGCAGAACGCGATTTCAGCGAGGCACTTATCTTCGCCCCTGAGAATAGGACCTATATCGCTATGCGCGCAGATGTACTGGCAGAGATGGAGCAATATGACCTCGCCTTACGGGATATCAATCACCTACTCCATCGTGACCCACAATCGGCATCACTGCACTTTGAGAAAGGTAGTATATGCTTGCGTAGCCATGACACGATATGTGCCTTAGATGCCTTTACCAAAGCTACGGAATACGACTCGCAGAACCCTGCCAACTGGTCAGCATTGGGTTTGGTGCAACTCATGCAAGACAATCAAGACGATGCGCTTTCATCACTCAGCAGGTCTATTGAGCATGGTAGCAAATGGGCAGGCGACTACATCAATCGCGGTATCATCTATTATCGCAAACATAACTACCGTAGTGCCCTTGCGGACTATGACAAGGCGGTGGCACTCTCGCCACGCGATGCACAATGCTATTACAACCGCGGTGTACTACGACAGGAGTTGGGCGACTACAACCGTGCCTTGGAGGACTTTACACAGGCTATTAACTTTGCACCCGACAGGATAGAACTGTACTACCAACGCGGTATGGTGCAACTGCAACTGCGTCAATGGCAAGAGGCGCTCAATGACTTTAATACCATCATCGAGCGTTATCCCTATTTCTTACCTGCTTACTACCTCGCCGCTCAAGCCGAGACCTCACTCGGACATGGCAAAGAGGCTTATCAACTGCGCCAACAAGCATACGGTCTTGAACAACAGAAAGATAGTATCCAATCGCTACAGACTAATATGCAATTGGCTGAGAATCAGCCACAACAGCGCGACCGGCGCAAAGAGTTTTCTGCCCTTGCAGCACAAAACCAAGAAGCTAATGATGAGGAGAACAAATACGATAGCGACACCCGTGGTACGGTACAAAAGCGCTATACAGATGTGGTGAATGAGCCTAATATCTTCCTCTCATACTACGCATCCAATACCAATGCCAACTCACTGCGCCAAACCAATTACTCGCATGCTACTGTAGATGCGTACAACCGCGCTATGCAATTGCCTGCCCCACTGCGCTTCACCACCCTGGAGATAACCCTCACGGCGGATATGGTGAATCAGCACTTCGCGCAAATCAGTAGCCTATCGCACCAGATTGACTTGCTCGAGCAAATAGCAATGCCTCATTCACAAAACAATGCACAACTATGTGCTGCGTACATTGCGCGTGCCTTTGAGTTTGCATTGGTGCAAGATTACTCTTCGGCGTTGGACGATGTCACCCGTGCCATACTGATGGATGGTACATTATACTTCGCCTATTTCTGCCGTGCCAACTGGCGGTATAAGTTGTTGGAATATAAGCGTGCGATGGGTGAGGCGACCGACAAAGCGGACTTTGAGCTAATGATGCGCGACTATGACTATGTGATCAATCACCTACCCGATTTCTCTTTTGCTTACTATAACAAAGCCAACATGCTCTGCGTGCAGCAAGATTTCAAGGCAGCGCTATCCTACTATACTCAGGCTATCGCCACAGATGGTGACTTTGCGGAAGCATATTTCAATCGCGGTCTGACCTATATCTATATTGGCGAGCATGAAAAAGGAATTGCTGATTTGAGTAAGGCAGGCGAACTTGGTATCTATCAAGCATATAACTTGATTTCTCGATTTCAATAAGTTGCTGTTCATATAATAAGAAATGAATGGGCTAGAAACATCTATCTTTTTTGAAAAAATAATCAATTTGTTTGCGTATTTGCATTTTTTGTAGTAACTTTGTAGCATATTTTTATTTCACTATGAAACGCATCTTAACTTTAGTTTTTGCCATTGCAATTGGCACGGGTTTGTATGCTATTGACAAACAAGCATTAGCAGATACTTTGACCCATTTTGTTAAATCACGCGCGTACACGAGCAACGTGACGGTGAGTCGCGTACGAGTTCGCAATTCACAAGTATTCATTTATACCAATCGCACATTGAGCCAAGTATCTTTGAGCAATAGTGAGGTGCGCGACCTGCGCCTATTGGTAAGTCAGATGATATTGGGTAACAACCAAGGCAAAGTGAGCATCTACACGGATGGCTACGAGGTGGGCGAACTGGTGACGACAGTACACCGTCATCGCGCTAAGAATGAACGTTATACCCTACCCGCTACTGTCCAATGGGTAACCAATACCTCTCGTCCATACACGGCTAAGCAGGGTCTGGACGGCAAGCATATCGCTCTATGGGGAAGTCATGGGCAATATTTCCATCAACCTACGGAGTCATGGCGTTGGCAAAGAGCAAAGGTATGGAGTACGGTGGAGGATTTATATACAACCAGTTATACCATGCCATTCTTGGTACCGATGCTGGAGAATGCAGGTGCGGTGGTAGTACAACCTCGTGAGCGCGACACGCAAACGCATGAGGAGGTGGTGGATGATTCACAGTTGACAGTTGATCATTCTTTATGGACTATAGGCGAAGGTAAAGGTTGGGGAGAAGATGAGGATGGTATGCTGATGGAAGGGGAGAATCCTTTTACTTTGGGTAGTTATGCCACAGAAACAACAGGTAACAAGACCAAATGTGAGATGAGATATACGCCATCGTTGCCAGAAGGTGAATATGCGGTATATGTGAGCTATAAGACCTTGCCCAATAGTACCAGCAAAGCGCAATATACTGTGGTTCATAAGGGACAAAAAACCACCTTTGCTGTGAATCAGAAGATGGGCGGTGGCACATGGGTGTATCTTGGCACGTTTGCCTTTGACG
The DNA here is from genome assembly GCA_937901225.1 of uncultured Bacteroidales bacterium. GTDB lineage: Bacteria > Bacteroidota > Bacteroidia > Bacteroidales > Paludibacteraceae > Colicola. The sequence goes on from CALCGX010000033.1 coordinate 24,223, forward strand.
GCGACAAGGCAAACAACTACGTGAGTATAGCCGCAGCGGCTAATGGCAAAGACGTGGTGACTACTGACGCGGTGAAGTTTGGTGGCGGTATGGGAAGCGTAGCACGTTATAAGCAACCAGATAGTTTTGAGAATGTGAAATCGTCGAACACACTACCCGATGAGCAAGTAATCGTGGACAGCGTGCAATATCTGGAGGAATTGGCTCAGAATCAAGCTAATGCGGTGACCAGCGGTTTGCCACGTTATATCGAAGCAGCACGCTACTGGATGCAATACTCGGGTATTCCAGATAGCATCTACAATTACACCGACAGCAAAAACGACTATGTGGACGACTATGCAGCACGTGGTATTTGGGTGAACTACCTGGCAGGTGGTAGTACCGCTAACCCTCATCAAGCAGGATTGAATGTGCCATTGCATGCTAGTTTGGCATTCCACACCGATGCGGGTGTGCGCAAAGATATGGTGGGTACACTCCTGATATACAAAGATCACGACGACGAGCAATGCAAAACCTACCCTACAGGCAAAAGCCGCATACTGAATCGCGATTTAGCAGACTATATGCAAACACAAATCGTGGAAGATATGCGTGCATTGTATGCCCCAGAATGGACCCGCCGTCAGTTGGACAACTCATCGTATGCCGAAGTACGTCACCCTAAAGTGCCAGCGGTGTTATTGGAATTGCTTTCGCACCAAAATATGACCGATATGCAATATGGTCTTGACCCCCGCGTACGCTTCACAATCTCACGTGCGATGTACAAATCGTTCTTGAAGTTTATCCATGAGCAATATGATACGGATTATGTAGTGCAACCATTGCCTGTACATGGTATGGCGATGAGTCGATTAGGCGAAGAGATACGGGTAACTTGGCAATCTACTCTAGATGTGTTGGAGCCAACGGCGAAGCCAAGCTACTATATCGTTTATACCCGCACAAATGATGGCGATTGGAATAACGGTGTACGCGTGACAAAGAATGAATACACATTTACTGCTGAAGCAGGTACACGCTACGATATTCGCGTGGCAGCAGGCAATGCAGGTGGTCTGAGTTTCAAAAGCGAATTACTGTCGGCATATATTGCTCCTGAGGATAAGGGCAACGTGCTGATTGTAAACGGCTTTACCCGCGTGAGCGGTCCTGAATGGTGGAGCGACAGCATCTATGGCGGTATTCGCCCTAATAGCCATGCTGTGCCATACGGCAAGGGCGTGAACTATATCGGTGAGGTGTATGACTTTGATAGTCGCAACGAATGGGTGACGGATGACAACTGTGGTTGGGGCATGTGCTATAGCGACCATATGGATCATCCTACTGTGGGTAATACGTTTGATTATTCTGCTATGCACGGCAAGGTATTGGCAGAGATGGGTTACTCGTATGTCACAACTAGTGTGGATGCATTGGATAGCATTGCGGGCTATGATGCTGTGGACGTGATATTGGGAAAGCAGAAGACCACAATCATGGGTAAGGATACTTCGTTCCACTGTATGCCGATAAACTTGCAGCACGCACTCACGCACTATCTGCAACATGGCGGTCGCCTGTTGCTAGCAGGTGCGTACATCGCGAGCGACATGACCAGCGAGGAGGATAAGGCGTTTATCAAGAATCAGTTGCATTATGAGTTCCGCACTACCAACGCTTCGAAAACGGGCAAGATACGCATCGAACGTCAGTTGGAAAAAGGCTATTATACCTTCCGCACAGAGCCCAACGACACGATAATCCATACCGAGAACGCGGATGGTATCTACCCCGCAGAGGGGGGCATTGTGGTGGCACGTTTCCCTGAAGCCAATGTGGCGGCAGCAATTGGGTATGACAAAATAGAAGAAGGTGGCGCAAAAACGCTGTGCTGGAGCATTATGCTAGAGAGTGCATATGAGTTTGATGCGCTATACAAAGCAAGTATTGAATGGTTGATGAAATAAAATAGATATGAGACCGCCTTCGGCTAAGAGACCGCAGTGCTGTTAGAAGTTAGAAAGAAAAAGTGATGAAAAAGAAAAAGAATTTACCATTATTGGAAAATATTGAGATTACGGGTATAGCTGCTGAGGGCAAAGCCCTTACGCGTGTGGATGATATGGTGCTATTTGTGCCTTACTGCGTGCCTGGCGATATTGTGGATATACAGGTAACACGCAAGAAACACTCGTTTATGGAAGGACGTGTGGAGCGTATCGTGAAGCCATCGCCTGTGCGGTGCGAGCCTGTGTGCAAACACTATGGCGAGTGCGGTGGTTGCAAGTGGCAAATACTACCTTATGAAGAGCAATTGCGCCATAAGCAACAGCAGATTGTGGACAATCTTACGCGTATCGGTAAGATTGAACCCCCCGAGATCTCCCCTATCCTCGGTAGTAAGGAGGTGTATGAATACCGCAATAAGTTGGAGTTTACCTTCTCTGATCGCAAATGGCTGAGTTGGGATACGATCCGCGCCGCAGGCGGATTAGAAAACGTGGACAACAGTCACGGACTAGGTTTCCATATCCCGAACTGCTTTGATAAGGTATTAGATATTACTGAGTGCCACCTCATGCCCGATATTAACAACCGCATCCGCAATGGCATACGCGAGTATGCACGAGGATTGGGTATCACCTTCTATAATGAGCATGCGCATGAGGGACAATTGCGTACACTAATCTTGCGCTCAAACCATAAGGGTGAGATTATGCTCATCATAGTATGGGCAGACGAACCTGATATGCGCGTAATGGAGTATGTCCGCGATAGTTTCCCTGAGATTATCAGTCTGTTGTATGTGGTGAATCGCAAGTTTAATGACACCATCGGCGACCAAGAAGTGCATGTCTTTCACGGGCAAGACCATATCATGGAGCAGATGGAGAATCTGCAGTTTAAGGTAGGCCCTAAATCCTTCTACCAAACCAATACCTTGCAGGCATACGAGCTCTATAAAGTAGCACGTGAATTTGCAGGACTGACAGGCAATGAATTGGTGTTTGACCTCTATACAGGAACTGGTACGATTGCCAACTTCGTAGCACACCAAGCACGCCAAGTGATTGGTATTGAGTATGTTCCAGAAGCAATTGAGGATGCCAAAGTCAATGCGAAGATTAATAAGTTGGATAATACCCTATTCTTCGCAGGCGACATGAAGGACATTTTGAATGAGGACTTTATCGCGCAATATGGACGCCCAGATGTAATTATTACTGACCCACCTCGTGCAGGTATGCACGAGGATGTGGTGAATACGATTTTGTTTGCCGAGCCCAAGCGCATTGTGTATGTGAGTTGCAACCCTGCTACGCAGGCACGCGATTTGAATATGTTGGATGTCAAATACCGTGTGGTGAAAGTGCAACCAGTGGATATGTTCCCTCATACGCATCATGTGGAGAATGTAGTATTGTTGGAAAAGCGATAACTATCATCAATTGCATCTATATGGCCGAACAACGCATACTAATAGTAGATGATGAAGAGGATATTTGCATGATCCTCTCCTATTCGTTGCAAAAAGCAGGATACAAAACACTTATTGCACACTCCGCAGAAGAAGCTTTGGAGAATTATGAATTAAGCATCAAGAATCATGAGATTGACTTGATTCTGCTAGATATTATGATGGGCGAGATATCGGGGTTGGAGATGGCGGAAAAGCTGAAAAGTGAAAACCATATTCCGCCAATTATATTCCTAACGGCATTGAGCGATGAGGATACTGTGCTACAAGGATTTAAGTTGGGTGCCGATGACTATATCAGCAAGCCTTTCCGTATAGCAGAAGTGTTGGCACGCGTGGCGGCGGTTCTTCGCCGTTCGGCAACGCTGAAGACGGCTGTTCAGAGTAGTTCAGAAGTTCAGAATAGTTCAACAATTGTATTCGAAGGAATTGTAGTGAATAAAGCGGATATGTCGCTCAAGGTGGATGGTGAGGCGGTAGTGATGACTCGCAAAGAGATAGAACTCCTCTGCTATTTGCTTACCCATCGCGGGCAGATACTCTCGCGTGAGCATCTATTGAAGAATGTGTGGGATAGCAATGGTTTTGTGATGGAGCGCACTGTAGATGTGCATATCACCCACTTGCGCCGTAAACTCGGGCAATATGGGAAAAGGATAGTGACTAAGTCGGGATATGGATATATGTTTAGTGTTTAGTGAACGCCGCTAAAGCGGCTACTGTTTAGAGTTTAGAGGCGATGAATATTTGGATAATTATAGGAATAGGGCTTGTGGCGATTGTAGGAGTGTGCTATGCTATCTACAAGCGTAAGATTAATCATGCACGTGAGCAGCAGCGATTGACATTGACGCAGAATATCAGTCACGAACTCAAAACCCCTGTGGCAAGTATTCGTGGAGCTTTGGAAACTATTCTTATGCACCCCGATATGGATGAGGAGCAGCGTAAGCAGTTTATAGAGCGTGCTTATCAGCAGTCAGGTCGTCTCGCCAACCTTGTGGAAGACATTTCTACGATCAATAAACTGGACACACAAACTGATTTCTACACCCGTTTGCAACTCGATTTGCATACGGTGGTAGAGAATGTGGTGCAAGACTTATCGCTACGCGCAATGCAAGCGGGGGCGACCATCACGCATAATATCCCTAAGCACTTGATTATCTCTGGAAACTATACACTACTCTACTCCATCTTCCACAATATTGTGGATAATGCACTCAACTATGTAGAGAAAGCAGAAATTAGTATTCAACTCATTAACCAAGATCCTGCGAACTTGTACTTTAGCATTAGCGACAATGGTCAGGGGCTACCCAATGAGGCATTAGCACATATCTTTGAGCGTTTCTATCGCGTAGATAAGGGAAGAAGTCGTAAAGTTGGCGGTACGGGATTAGGACTATCTATCGTAAAACATGCGGTGATATTCCATGGAGGAAACATCACCGCAGTCAATCGTCAGGAAGGTGGTTTAGAGTATAAATTCTCCCTCGCCCGTCGTTCAAAATAGACCCGACCTCCCCTAGGGGAGGAGATGAGTCTAGAAGAATTATTAACTCATTTCTAACATGCGTTGGATAGGACGAATCGCATCTTTCGCAATCTCTTCATTTACAGTCACTTCGTTATTTTCGTTGAGTAAGCAATCGCGAAGATTTTGAAGCGTACACATACGCATATATTCGCACTCGTTGCAACCACCACATTCAGCAGGTACAGAGGTAAACTCCACATCAGGGCATGCCTTTTGCATCTCATGAAGGATACCACTTTCGGTCACCACAAGGAACGATTTATGCTCTGGATGTGCCTTTGCATAATTGAGTAATGCTTGGGTTGAGCCAATGACATCAGCATGTTGCAAGATAGTGGCTTTGCACTCTGGATGCGCCAATACTGGCGCATTTGGATATTCAGCTTTCAAAGCGAGCAAAGCATCCTCTGAAAAACGAGCATGCACATGACATCCGCCATTCCAAAGGTCCATCTTGCGCCCTGTCATGCGGTTGATATACCCGCCCAAGTTTTGGTCGGGACCAAAGAGAATCGGTTTATCTTCTGGCAATTGCTTCACAATCTTTAGGGCATTACTGCTAGTCACCACCACATCGGTAAGCGCTTTGACAGCAGCACTAGTATTCACATACGACACGACCATGTGATCAGGATGCATTGCCTTCCATGCTGCTAGGTCCTCTGCCTTGCAGCTATCTGCCAAAGAGCATCCTGCCTCTGGGGCTGGGATAAGCACTTTCTTGTCGGGGCAGAGGATTTTAGCCGTCTCTGCCATGAAATGCACACCACACATCACGATGATATCGGCATCGGTTTTTGATGCCTGTTGTGCCAAAGCAAGGGAATCGCCCACGAAGTCTGCCACATCCTGAATCTCAGGTCGTTGATAGTAGTGCGCCATAATGATGGCATTCTTCTCTTTGCAGAGTTGGCGTATTTGTTCTGCAATATTATTCATTATTGTACCTGTTGACCTAATGTGTTGTAATATGCTCCATTATACTCAATGAGGAGTTGACCATTGCGGATAACCTTATTACCGACTTGTTTAGAGTGTTGTACCTCCACAATATCAGTAGTAGGACCACAATATGTGACATAGTTGGAATAATAATACTCAGTTATCGCACCTCCGCCTGCCATCTCAATATGAATACTGCTCAATGCAGGACCATTTTGATCTGTATTCGTCTTACTAGTGAAACGCAGCGATCCACTACCTGAGAGGGTTGTAGTAGGCGTCCAAGTGTATGTATTAAGGGTTTTGTTCGCTGCTTTTAATTCGCCAATCTTGGTGCCATTAGCAGAGAACTCGATAGTGTTATAACTTGTACCGCCGTATGTACGCATTTTTATAGTGATACTGGTAATCGAAGCAATATTGATAGAAGGCGATTCGATATAAGAATCTTTTACCATACGCCAGTGTTTCGTGTCACGAATCAAACCAGAGAGTGTCCAACCATCGGTATTATTCAAGTCCATTGTGACAGGTGCAGCAGGTGTTGCTAGGATTTCGGTCTCCTCTAGAGTTGCAAACACGGCATTGTATACTACATCGTGGCTAATAGCAGGTGCTTCAGAAGCATCAGAGAAGAGGTCAGCAGGCATATCGTCTTGAGGTGTGTCAATCACCTCTTCGCTCCAACCTACGAATTGATTGCTTTCAGTACATGGGGATTTAGGTGCAGTTGGAAGTTTAGTTACCTTGCCACCCGCAGCCAATGAAGTAGTAGGATTGCCTGCTGTGTATTCCTCGCCATTGACCATCCATTTGACTTGGCACGCAGCGTTGCAAGTGCCGTAGAGCTTTACGGTGAGTGTTTCTGCACCTTCGGAAGCGATTTGTAGGGTTCCGCTATGCTGACCTTTCTCGGTTGGAACGTAGGTGAGGACTACGTTATTTTGACTTGTGCTGCTATTAGCCTCGCTAATGGTGAGCGAAGAGCGGGAGGTCTCAAACATATCAGCATCCTCGCCCGAGATGGTGAGGGTAACATTGGAGGTAAGATACACACCCGTTACTTTGATACTAACGGAAGACTCCTCGTCCACCAACACACTTGGGAAGTTCACTGTGGTATTGCTTACGCTCAATACAGGGGTGTGTACCACATCTTCGCGGCTACCATCACTCTCGCCCAATACGAAATCAGCATCGTAGGCAGTCATAATATCATCAAGATAGAGTGTTTCGCCTGCTTTCTCACCCCAGATATACTCCGCCAAGTAAGGATAGTCGATGAATGGATTGCGATTGCCCTGTGTTTGTTGAATACCGTTATTACGATCTATTTCCTTTTTTGAAACAGGATCTTGGCGGTGCCATTTCATAAGCAATGCCACACCATACTTAGTGAGACCGAAAGAGCCAGTAGTGAATGTCGTGGTGAATATATCACTACCTTCTCCTGTTGTAAATGCCTTTTCGCCAGCCCAGCGGAGCAACGAACCCATATAACCGCGAGCAAAGTCACCTTTGTACTCATCGCGTGGTTCAAATACAGTACCTGAAGCAGAAATTGTAGTACCCGTATTACCCGCAATGGTATTTCCACCCGTGATGGTGATACTCTTGGCAGAACCTTTCTTGGCACCATCATAGGTATAACTGGCACTGGATACTTCACCAAAAGCATAATTGCTACGCATGCCATTTACCTTACCATCGGTAGGTACGAGGTGGAATATATCGCAACCAGGGCCACTCTCGGAACCGCCAAACCATGATTTAGGAATAGAGTGTTCGCGATTATAGCAATCGCACTCACTGCTGTACTTACCGCATTGATCCGAACCAAAAGTCCAATTGCAATCACTATACATATCCCATACTTGGCCATTATTTTTCTTGTCTGTAGTCTTGAAAGCAGTCCAAAGTCCATCATACCCCAATGATGAGTAACCGACCTTAGTAACTGTTTGCACCGCGTCGAAAAGGGTCTTGCCTGATTTACCATCAATTTTTTCGTAATACGCAGGCAAAGAAGCAGCAGGAGTAACTGATTTCGCGACTAAAGAAAGTGTGAAAATAGCACACAAAATAGATAATACAATTCGTTTCATAATATTGTAATATAAAAGTTTTCCCGTTTTAGTTTGCAAAGTTACACTTTTTTTTGCAGACGAGCAAGAGAAGAGGAGAAAAAAAGAAAAATCACCTAAATTTTTAGGTGATTTTTTCTTTTACTTTTCTGCTTTCGAAGTTTCTTCATTGCTGTTAGTGAGTTCCAAGAGATTTCCTTTTTTATCGTAGAACTTTGTTTCCAGCATTCCCAAATTTTGATTTTCAATGGTATGGACTCCGTATTTGAATCTCCATTTCGTTTTAAGACTTTTCCATCCTCCCTTTTCCACGTATGCATATACATAAGGGTGTAGATGCAGTCTGATTCCTCTGCCATACGAAGCCTTCATATTTTGGATTTGCTCTTCGACTTGTTCAGTAAATAAAACAGAAGATTGAATCTTACCTTTTCCCATACAAGTAGGGCAAACTTCTGTGACATTCACTTCCACCGCAGGGCGCACGCGTTGTCTAGTGATTTGCATCAATCCAAATTTAGAGAGCGGTAACACATTGTGTTTTGCTCTATCATTTTCCATCAGCGTACGCATACGTTCGTAGAGCGCTTGCTGATTGTCTTTATCATCCATATCAATGAAATCAATCACAATGATTCCACCTATGTCTCGCAATCGGAGTTGATGTACAATTTCATCTGCTGCGAGCATATTAAAGTGAAATGCATTCTGCTCTTGATCTTCGAATAGTTTTTTGCTACCACTATTCACATCAATGGAAAAGAGTGCTTCGGTACGATCCATCACGAGGTATCCACCTTTTTTGAATCCGACAGTGCGTCCAAGTCCAGTTTTCATTTGTCGCGTGATATCAAACTTATCAAAAATCGGCTGTTCACCGCTATAAAGTTTGACTATCTTCGAGACCTCTGGAGCAATGAGGTCAAGGTATTGTTTAATCTCTTGATAAACCTCCTTGTCATTGACGTGAATGCTCTCAAAATTAGGTGAGAGTATATCACGTATGATACCAATGGTTCGCCCAAGCTCTTCGCTGATTAGTGCAACAGGTTCCTTCTTTTGCAATGTAGCAACGCAGTCTTCCCAACGTTGGATTAGTACTCGCAATTCATTGTCAAGTTCAGCCACACGCTTGTCCTCTGCCACAGTGCGCACAATCACTCCAAATCCTTTTGGTTTGATGGATTGTACGAGTTGCTTGAGTCGCCCTTTCTCAGCTTGTCGGCTGATTTTGCTGCTTACCATCACCTTATCTATAAAAGGAATAAGCACGAAATTACGCCCTGTGATGGATATTTCGGCAGAGAGTCTTGGTCCCTTGGAGTTGATAGGTTCCTTGGTAACTTGAACCAAAATAGTGTCCCCTACTTTCAGATAGTCAGCAATCTGTCCTTCTTTGCCACAAGCAGGCTGATGCTCAATCTTGTGTATTTCGGGTATCCTACGACGATCAGAGACTAATTTGGTAATGTACTTCTGCTGCGTGAGAAACTCTGTTCCTAAATCAAGGTAGTGCAGAAAAGCTTCTTTCTCATGTCCTACATCCACAAAAGCTGCATTGAGCGCTGGCATGATTTTCTTCACACGACCGTAGTAGATATTACCTACGGCAAAGGTATCAACCCCTCTTTTTTCGCGATTGACCTCCATAAGTCGGTCGTTCTCAGTAAGCGCAATAGCAATCTCTTGTGGGGTAACATCCACAATCAATTCGCTTTTCATATGTCAATGATCATGGGCAACTATTTGCCCGGGGTTAAATAAGTTATTAAAAAAAATGCTTTGCGGCACCCATTTGCGCCCAAATAGGTATAGCCACAAAGCTTTTGTCAAGCGTCAAAGCTTACTTATGCTTATGACGATTCTTGCGCAAACGTTTTTTACGTTTGTGGGTAGACATCTTATGTCTTTTGTGTTTCTTACCGTTTGGCATAATTGTAATGTATTAATAGATTATTTTAAAAGTTCTGCGAAGCTATCAGCTGGCTTAAAAGAAGGAATCTTATGCTCTGGAACAAGGATAGATTCGTTCTTTGTAATGTTACGAGCTACTTTTGCAGCACGAGTCTTGGTACCAAAGCTACCGAAACCACGGAGGTATACTGCCTCACCATTTGCTACAGTTTTCTTGATGTTATTCATTGCAGCTTCCACTACGTTCATGATAGTAGTCTTATCATAACCTGTTTGAATTGCAATTTCATTAACGAGTTCTGCTTTTGTCATAATAATGTTATATTTAATGAGTTATACTTTTCGAGTCTTAAAAATCAAAAAAACGTTCCGAAAACCGAAATCGGGTGCAAAGGTACTAATAATTTTTTGATTTACAAAAGAAAACGACAAGAAAAATGTATTTTTTTGTATTTTTTTGTTTAGTTTATATCTTTTGTCGTATTTTTCCCACCATATATAAATAAGGAGAACTTGTATTTTTATTTATATGAGGAATAAGCAACCTCAACCATCTAACTAATTTCAATCTATCTTATCCATCTTAGGATGTTCTGCGAAATACTTCCAGAGCGGTGCAGCATGCAATGCCTGCACAAACTCGCCCGCTTGAAGCAACTCCATAACTTCTTCACGTTCATACAGATGTACACGGATATCTTCTGTGCGCTCTTGATGTTGCTCGGTGAGTTTCTCCACTCCTGTAGCAAGAAAAGTATAACTAAGGTTGGTATGATTGGTAGGATTGGGCGAAAGCGTCATAAATAGTTGCCACTCTCCTCCGCCAAAACCTGTTTCTTCGCTAAGTTCGCGTTGTGCTGCTTGCAATGGTGTTTCACCCTCATCTATAACACCTGCTACCAATTCGTAATGTGTCTCTCCCAACGCATGGCGGTATTGATCTTCTATGACGAATTGTCCATCTCGTGTGATAGCAATCACGTTGATCCAATTAGGAAAATGCATAACAAACCATGTGGGAATCTGCGCACCAGAAGGCAATTCCACCAACTCTTGACGGATATTCAACCATGGACCACAATTCAGCAAAGGAGTGCTCTTGAGCACCTTCCATTTTCTATTTTCGAGTTTCTTAATCATACTATTTTATATTAAAATGAGCGAGGGTATGTTTCCAGGCCAAGGTGAGGTATAGCACCCTTGCAGCAAGATGTGCGAAGTATGCGATATAGATCGATAGCACGTCAACGTATTGATATGTAATCAGATAGCCCATAACAAATGCCAATGCAGCATAGATCATGCCATTGCGAATCTGCTTGCCTGCCGTAGCACCCGCATAGACGCCATCCCACATAAAAGCCAACGTGGAGACAATCGGCATGGCAATGAGCCATGCAGTATAATCTTCCAAACGCGAAAGCACGATGGTATCAGAGGTCATTGCGTGGTAGAACGGCTCTGACCATATGGCAAATAGTAGAGTAAAGAGCACCCCTACCCCAAGCGACCAAGCGAATAGCAAACGTACCACCCTACCTATATCCGAATTCCGATCTTTACTTTCCATTTCTCGACACCCAAATTCTTTTCCCACCAATGCTTCTCCCGCATAGGCAAAGCCATCTACGAAATAGGAGAATAACATAAAGAGCTTCATCATGATAGTGCTAACAGCCAATTCCACATCACCATATTTAGATGCTAACGATGTAAAACCCACATATACTACCATAAAACATAGCGAACGGATAAAGAGATTGCCATTGAGCGAAAGTAATCGGCGCATACCTTGTCCATCCATCGCCAAGCGTAGCGGCGATAGTCCCTTCCAAAGATGGCGGTATTTAGCCAATAGCAATATCAACGCTACTATCAACCCTGTAAATTGTGCAGTAACCGTACCTAGCGCTACTCCCAAAGCCCCCATTGGGGTATAGATTGCCAACACATAGCTGACCACCATATTGACCACATTTACTACGATGTCGGTAATCATTGGACTTACAGTATCTTGCATACCTATAAACCAGCCTTTGAATGCCATGAGCGACAAAGTAGCAGGCGCAGCCCAAATACGAATAAAGAAGTACTCACGCGCGAAGGTAGCTACCTCTGCAGAGCAAGGCACCAACATGAGTACAATATTCACAAAGAGCCACTGAATCAACCAAATCAACGCAGCCCCAATCAATGCTATACCTACACTCTGACTTAATAATCGCGCACATTCTACCCTATCCTCACGCCCAAAAGCTTGCGCCGTCATACCGCTTGTACCCACACGCAAAAAGCCGAAATTCCAATAAAGCAGATCGAATAGCATTGTACCGATTGCAATACCGCCAATCGCAGTAGCATTAGCGATATGTCCCACAATAGCCGTATCCACCAGTCCCACTAATGGGATGGTGATATTCGCCAAAATACTAGGAATAGCGAGGCGGAGTATCTGTGAGTTGAGTGATTTCATTTGAGACGACAAAGGTACACAAAAAAATGCACATACACAAATGGCATGCGCATTTTTTACATTTATTTTAATTTAAAATTAACTATATAGGAAGCGTTTGATGCTGCGTTTAGGAGTCTTCTCGAACTCTTTCTCAACTACCTCAATTGCACTCACTTGACTATATTGAGGAATTTGTTTGTTGAGTTCTTTGCGGTTCTCCTCCATCACGTCAAAGATATTTCTTCCTGCAAGCAGTTTCTTACCAGCATCGGAATTGTCAGGGTAAACCAATGCCACTAATTTTTGGTCGCGTTGTACTACCACAGACTCTAATACCAATGGCAAACTATTCAACTTATCTTCAATCTCCTCTGGGTAGATATTCTGTCCGCTGGGGCCAAGCAACATATTCTTGCTACGTCCGCGCAGGAAGAGATTACCATGCTTATCAATGATACCAAGGTCACCCGTACGCATCCATCCATCTTCTGTGAAGGTTTCTTTGGTAGCTTGCTCATTCTTATAATAGCCCATCATCACGTTTACGCCATGCACTTGCAACTCACCTTCTTTCTTTGCAGGATCTTCGCTATCAATACGCAGTTCCATACCTACAATACCCTTTCCACAAGAGCGATAGAGGTATTTCTTCCAATTCTCATATGTAATCAGCGGAGCGCACTCGGTCATACCATAGCCCACGCAATATGGGAAGTGCATATCATGCATGCATTTCTCTACCTCTTCATTCAAAGCTGCACCACCGATAATCAAGAAACGTAAATTACCACCAAATGCTTGCAACAGGGTGTTGCTCACTTTCTTGTGTAACAAGTTCTTGATACCAGGAGTATTCCAGAGCACCTTCATTACAGGTTTGTTGATGATAGGCAATACTTTACCTTTGATGATTTTCTCAATTACCAAAGGCACTGTCAAGATCATGAATGGATGCACTTGTGCAAACGCCTTCATCAATGTGGTTGGAGTTGGTGCTTTAGTCAAGAAATACACCTCTGCGCCGTCGCACACTTGATACAGGAACTCGAACATCAAACCGAACATATGTGCGATTGGCAACATTGAAAGCACCTTATCGCCTTCTTGATGAGGGATCTCTTTCACAGCAAAGTCAATGTTTCCGCTCAAGTTCTTGTGGCTCAACATCACACCCTTAGGATTACCCGTAGAACCAGATGTGTAGTTAATCAACGCTAATTCATCAGCATTATCAGTAGGATAATTCAAATTCTTTGCTGCTACACCATTTGGCCACTCTTTCTTAAATGCCTCATCCACAGCAGCATAGGTTTTCTCAACCTCTTCTGTAGCAGCATGCTTCAGACTGAAATCATCCATAAATACCAAGGCAGTCAAACCAGGCATCTCTTTTGCATCAATCTTACGGAGCACGTTTGGTCCGCAATACAGCAATTTTGCCTCAGAGTGATTAACCAACGCATGTATGCCCTCACCCGTGAAATCAGGTAAGATGCTAACAGCCACAGCCTTATAAGTTTCAATAGCTAAGAATATCAAACCCCAATTTGCGCAGTTACGACCGCAAAGCGCAATCTTATCTCCTTCCTTAATACCCAATTCACGGAAAGTCACGTGCAAACGTGCAATCTCGTTTGCCAACTCACCATAGGTGTAGGATGTTTCACCATCCAAGTCCTTCATTGCCAACGCATTCCATTTGTTGGTCATGGTATTCTGGAGATACTCCAGATAATGTTTCAATTCCATAATATATCTAATTTTATATTAGTTTTTTCCTAACACGTCTGCAAAGGTACAACAAATTATTCGAACATGCGTTCGAAATTGCTATATTTTTGCAATATTCTCCGCAAAAGTAGTATTTTTTTTCGAAATATACAAGTATTTTTAAGAAAACCTACACATTTTTCTTGATCAAGTCGTACAAATAATTGTATTGTTGCGGAAAAATATCAAAGTTCATTGCTCCCGAACGTCCTGGATCCCAGCCATCTTTGATGTGCAAAAACATATGTGCTGTGATTTCGACTGGTACATCTCCGCGTATCGCACCCGCGCGCAAACTATTTTTAATAGCTTGTGTCCAAAGACTCAACTCACGTTCGTACATCTTACGGGCTTTCTTATATAATTCTGGAAAACGTGTATATGCTGTGTACATCACCATTACCACATTGGAGGTATTGATATTTTTATTTTCCACTTGATCACGAAACTCTCGCAACTGGTCCAAATAGGACAACATTGCCTCAATCATCTCTGGGATAGTTGCAGTATCCTTTACTTTATCCAACGCACGTTGTTTGGGCTTAATCAAAAACTCATCCACTACCTCTTGAAACAGTTCATCTTTGTCCTTGAAATAATAGTACAACGTGCCTCGCCCCATATTCAATGCTGATTGCAAGTCAGTAATAGACACATTTGCATACCCCTCTATCATATACAACTCAAGTGCCTTGAGCAGTATTTTTTCTCTACGATCTTCTACCATAACATCTTCATTTTTACTGATTTATAATTATTATTCCAACTCCCAATTATTCCGAATCGGCTGCAAAGGTATAAAAAAAAATTCATACTCACAACACTTTTTAAGAAAAATTGAACACATGTTCGAAAATAATGCACTACCTTTGCAGCCGATTTGGCACAATAATTGTAAGAATTATAATAACAAATACGACTATTTTATTTGGTCTAATTATCTACTAAAAAAAATCGATTATGAAACTTCAAAACACAAATATTCTGATCACAGGAGGTGCATCAGGCATCGGAAAAATCATGGGGCGCCTTGCATTGGAGAAAGGTGCTAAGTCGCTAATCATATGGGACATCAACCCTGAGGCATTAGCCACCACTAAAGCGGAGTTCGCAGCGCTTGGTACTATTCACACTTACACCGTCAATATTGCTGACAGCAATGCAGTTATCACCACATACCAACGCGTCAAGGAGGAGTGCGGTAGTGTAGATATCCTCATCAACTGTGCGGGAATCGTGCGTGGAAACAACACGTTTGACCACCAAACAGTAGAAGACATCCGTCTCACGATGGACGTAAATACCGTGGCACCAATGGTGCTAACCTTGCAAGTATTGCCTGATATGCTCAGCCGCAATCGCGGACACATCTGCAATATCGCTTCGGCGGGAGGTATGTTGGGCAACCCTAAGATGTCGGTCTATGGTGCCAGCAAGTGGGCTGTGATTGGCTGGAGCGAAAGCATGCGTATTGAGTTGCAACAACGTAAAGCCAATGTGCATGTCACTACGGTTGCACCTTATTTTATTAGTACGGGCATGTTCACGGGCGTGCGTTCGGTATTCCCAATCCTCAAGCCCGAACCAACAGCCAAGAAGATTATCCGAGCCATCGAACGTAACACCATCTTTGCAGGCATACCATTTGGCTATCATTTTATCCGTTTTTGGCAAGCTATTCTGCCATTACGCGTATTTGACTGGCTCTTTGGCACAGTTTTTGGTATCTATCGTACAATGGATCACTTCACAGGTCGTAAATAACAAAAGTATATGCAAAACTATATTTCCACAACTCGCACCAAACAAAAGCAGTACTTCCATTCTGCTACAACCCTTGCATTACCATTCCGCAAGCAAATGCTTCACAAACTGCTTCATGCGATGAAACAATATGAACAGCCGCTCGCAGAAGCACTATGGACGGACCTTCACAAGTCTTACGAGGAGGCATACCTTACCGAATTAAGCATAGTCTATGGCGAGATACGCAACCATCTGCGCCACCTCTCGCGTTGGGCACGACCAGAACGCAAGTCTTCGCCTTTGGCTATCATGCCTGCCAGTAGTCGCATCATCAAGGAGCCACTGGGCAACACGCTCATTATTGCGCCATGGAACTACCCTGTGCAACTGCTGCTCAATCCATTGGTAGGAGCTATCTCGGCAGGATGTACAGCTATGCTCAAGCCCTCGCCATACGTGCCAAACGTATCTCGCGTACTTACCGAGATGATTCGTGCTACTTTCCCTGAGGAGTATATTGCTATTGTAGAAGGCAATCGCGAAGTCAATAAGATGCTGCTTGCAGAGCGTTGGGATTTGATTTTCTTCACAGGTAGCCCCTCGCTGGGCAAAATGGTGATGGAGGCAGCAGCTAAGCACCTTACCCCTGTAGTTTTGGAGTTGGGAGGCAAGAGCCCATGTATCATCGACAAGTCTGCCGACCTCAAGGTGGCTGCTAAACGTGTAGCTTGGGGCAAAGCCCTCAACGCAGGACAAACCTGCATTGCGCCTGATTATCTGATGATTCACGAGGATGTGAAAGATAAATTTCTCCAGCTACTTGTCAAAGAGTGGAAGCACTTACTCACTAAGGATCCACAAAAGGCAAAGCATTTTGTGCGTATCGTTAGCGACAAAGCCCTTGACCGCCTCATCAGTTATCTACCAGCCTCATCGCCTACCTCTTCCCTTAAAGGGGAGTCGGAGGGGTCCATCTATTATGGAGGAAATTACGATAAAGCAGAGCGTTACCTCTCTCCTACTATTCTGACCAATGTTAGCCCTGATGCCCCAGTGATGCAAGAGGAGATTTTTGGTCCAATCTTCCCAGTGCTGACGTTTAAGCAATTAGATGAAGTGATTACGTTTGTAAATGAGCGTGAGAAGCCATTGGCGTTATACTATTTTGGCAAAGAGGATAAGAAGATTCTCCGCCACACATCATCGGGTGGCACTTGTATTAATGATGTAATCATGCACATTGTGAATCATAAGGTGCCATTTGGTGGCGTTGGCAACTCGGGTATGGGTTCGTATCATGGTCAAGAGAGTTTCTTGGCGTTCTCCCACCGCCGTGCGGTCATCAAGACTCCAACATGGGTAGATATGCCTTTCCGCTATATGCCTTACAAATTATTCGAATTGGTTAAGAATCTGGTGTAATCATTGATTTCACCAGATTCTCACATCTACATACTACATAATCAGAAAATAATCATTTTATTGACCTGCTATTGCATATGTATAAATTTTTCCGTACCTTTGCGCTCAAATTGTACAAATAATGCAATTATATCGTGTCATATTGATCTTTCTTGGTAGTTGGTGGCTATCTATCTGTTGGGGTAATGCTCAAGTGCTTTACCGTATTTCGGGTAACTCGGCAGCTGCACCTTCCTATATTTTGGCAACTAACCGCATGGTGGATATGCAGTTTATTGACACCATCCCCAATGCCTTCAAATGCTATGCTGAGTGCAACAAGGTGATTACCGAATTTGCTATGCAAGACTATGAAGCCATTGCTGCATTACGACAAGCTGCCCTCCTACCCGATTCGGTACAACTACGCAGTTTCTATAGCGATGGGCAATATCGGGAGATAGACGAGGCTCTTCGCATTAATTTAGGTATGGGATTAGATAAACTGGGCAGAATGAAGCCATCGTATCTTGCAGAGATGTATCGCAACGAACTGATGAAAACATGGCTAAAGTACGATGAAGAGCGATCGATGGAGACTTTCTTTGAGAAAGTAGCAGCACAAAATGAGGTTTCTGTTTATGGATTAGACGACATAGGCGAAACGATGTATATGCTCTTTGACCGTGAGCCATTTCATTGGCAATGCGAGGAGCTGCTGAAAGTGGTGGAGTATCCCGAACATGAAGTACGTTTTGAGCGAGAGTTGGTTGCCATGTATAAATATGGTCGTTTGGCAGATATGGCGTATTTTGTCAAAGGACCTGACAACCAAACATCACTATCCTACTCGGATTATCAAGTATATGCCAAACGCAATAAGCAATGGGTGAAACGATTAACACCCTACCTCCGTGATGGTAAGGCATTTATCACGCTCAATGCTATTTATTTAGGTGGCGAAGATGGTTTGCTGGCTCAACTCCGAACGGCAGGCTATCGCGTAAAAGCAGTGAATAGATAACAAAAGGAACCAATATTGGTTCCTTTTTTATGTTGTGTCGCGCTACGCGCGAGGTAATGTCACTTTGTGAGGTGATGCGCCCTTGGGGCGAGTTGTGCCTTAAACGAGTTTTGCCAATGCCTCTTTCATGCGGCGCATAGCCTCAATGATGAGGTCCTCGCTGGTAGCATAGGAGAAGCGAATGCAGTTGTCTTCACCAAAAGCACTACCCGATACACATGCCACGTGTGCCTCTTGCAAGAGGTAAGTGACCAACTCATCGGCGTTGTGGATGGTTTGTCCGTTGTATTGCTTACCAAAGAAGGCTGTCACATCTGGGAAGAGATAGAACGCACCTTGTGGCTCAAGCACCTTCATGCCAGGGATATCCTTAGCTAAACCTACAATCAAGTCGCGACGGCGGTGGAAGGCTTGACGCATCTCTTCTACGCAATCTTGTGAGCCAGTGTATGCAGCCTCTGCTGCCTTTTGCGCAATGGTAGTGGCACAGCTGATGACTTGTCCTTGCAAGCGTTTTACCGCAGTGATCAAGTCTTTGTCGTGGCTTGCTAACCAACCAATACGATAGCCCGTCATGGCGTATGCTTTGCTCACACCATTGATAATGATAAGGCGGTCTTCCAACTCAGGGAACTGTGCCAAAGTCTCGTGCTTGCCTGTATAGAGGATGTGTTGGTAGATCTCATCTGCAAGTACTACCACTTGTGGGTGGCGCTTCAGCACTTCCACTAAAGCCTTCAAATTCTCAAGCGTATAGACTGAGCCCGTAGGGTTGTTAGGCGAGCAGAGCATGAGGAGCTTGGTATTAGGAGTGATGGCAGCCTCGAGTTGCTCAGCAGTAAGGCAGAAATTGTTGTCCATCGTAGTTTTGACCAATACACTCTTACCTTGTGCAATCTTCACCATCTCCACATAACTTACCCAACATGGTGTAGGCATGATTACTTCGTCACCAGGACCTATAAGTGCCTCAATGGCATTGCAGATAGCTTGCTTAGCACCTACAGACACCACAATCTCGTTTGCATTATACGGACGCACAGGATAAGGAACCAAGTCCTTGTTGATGGTTTCAGCTATTGCCTGACGCAGAGCAGGGAAACCAGGTGTAGGACCATAATGCGAGATATCGTTGTTGATAGCATCAATAGCGGCTTGCTTGACATGAGCAGGAGCTGGAAAATCAGGTTCGCCCAATGAAAGACCAATCACATCTACTCCTTCTGCACGGAGTTGTTGGCACAGCGCAGCTACTTGCAAAGTTGCTGATTCTTCAAGTGCTGCAATACGGTTGGAAATAAGCATAACAGTTGACAGTTGACAGTTGATAGTTGATAGTTGATAATTTGAGTGCAAAGGTAGTGAAAATTTGCAGAATATGCAAATTTTAGTTGAAAGTTTATAGTTTTTAGTTTATGGTGTAACGTGTAAAGTGTAGAGGCAAGTAATAAAAATGGGCTCCCTCGGATGAGGAAGCCCATTTTTTATACTCGTTAGTCTAACTTCTAACAACGAAGCGGTCTAACGTCTAACTTCTTATTTTACCACTTGACCTTGAGCGTTGTATTGAACGCCTTTGTAGATGATCACAACCTGACCATTTTCGATTACCTTTTCCGGAACTGCGTTAGAATGGATATTATCAAGACTAGTATTTACTTCTTCTGCTGTCGTTGCGTGGATACTATACCATACATGGTCCGAAGCAAGAATACCAATCGTAGCGGATTTATTTGTGTCTGCTTCTACGACTTTAAGATTACCACGCAAGATAGTTAGCTTTTGTCCCGCTACCTTGACATAAGAACCATAAGAGAAACTGCTCTCATCCACACCATTGAGCCAGTTGCCATTAGGCACTTGGATCTTGATTTCGATAGCATCATTCTTTCCAGAAACCGTATTGAATCCACTCATCTTACCGATATAAGCTTTGTAGATGGTATATTCTACCGTGTCATTAGGCACGATGTTTGCAGGATCCACGTATGGTGCACCCGTCAGCGTGAGAGCAAGGGTATCGCTTTCATATACAAATGAAGCCACGAACTTGGCCAGCTCTCCCTCTTGAGAAAAAACAGCAGAAGTGTTTTCAACCAAAGATACCGATGTATTGTTGATAGTAGCAAAAAGGTCATCCGCAGAATAGGTGGCATATTGCTTTTGCATACCACCAATGAGTGATATTTCGAAGGCGTAGCCTCGTGCATGGGCGGTTAGTTTAAGATCGTTTGGTTCCCAAACATCTGGAGCTACTTCCATGTTATCGCTTACAATCTCTATGGTAGATGCTTTCTTGGGACTTACTTGTACATTCAATTGATAGTCATATGGATACCCCAACATCTTGCCAGTAATAGTGATAAGGTCTTGATTTTTAGTAATCATCAATCCTTCGTCACAAAAAGCAGTTTCTTCGCCTGCTAACTGCAAGTTGCCAGCATATCCCGCAGCGGCACCACCCGTATTATCCCA
>CALCGX010000034.1 GCA_937901225.1 uncultured Bacteroidales bacterium
CTGCTTTGAAAGCTTCAGCCATTGCGTTGTTGGAGAAGTTTGCATCTTCCTGTTTGTTAACAGTTGCGATTGCATCTTTCTCGTCAGCTTCGTCTTTCGCACGAACAGACAGGCTGATTGCGCGGTTTTTACGATCAACGCCGGTGAATTTAGCTTCAACTTCGTCGCCAACGCTCAGAACCAGGGTAGCGTCTTCAACGCGGTCACGGGATGCTTCAGAAGCACGCAGGTAACCTTCAACGCCGTCAGCCAGTTCTACGGTTGCGCCTTTAGCGTCAACTGCAGTTACTTTACCGGTTACGATAGCGCCTTTCTTGTTCAGAGCAACCCAGTTGTTGAACGGATCTTCTGCGAGCTGTTTAACGCCCAGGGAGATACGTTCACGTTCTGCGTCAACCTGCAGAACAACTGCAGCGATTTCGTCGCCTTTTTTGTATTCACGAACTGCTTCTTCGCCTGCAACGTTCCAGGAGATGTCAGACAGGTGAACCAGGCCGTCGATGCCGCCGTCCAGGCCGATGAAGATACCGAAGTCAGTGATAGACTTGATTTTACCTTCAACACGGTCGCCCTTGTTGTGGGTTTCCGCGAACTGCTGCCACGGGTTAGCTTTGCACTGTTTCAGACCCAGGGAGATACGACGACGTTCTTCGTCGATATCCAGAACCATAACTTCCACTACATCGCCAACGTTAACAACTTTGGACGGGTGGATGTTTTTGTTGGTCCAATCCATTTCGGAAACGTGTACCAGGCCTTCAACGCCTTCTTCGATTTCAACGAATACACCGAAGTTGGTGAAGTTGCGAACTTTAGCGAAGTGGCGTGTGCCAACTGCATACTTGGTATCAACGTTCTCCCAAGGATCAGCCTTGAGTTGTTTCAAACCGAGTGACATCTTGCGCTCGTCGCGGTCGAGAGTCAAAATAACTGCCTCGATCTCGTCGCCTACTTTCAAGAAGTCGTTTGCAGAACGGAGGTGTTGGCTCCAGCTCATCTCACTTACGTGGATCAAGCCCTCTACACCAGGAGCAACCTCTACGAATGCTCCGTAGTCAGCCATTACAACTACCTTACCGCTAATCTTATCGCCTACCTTGAGGTCAGCGTTCAATGCCTCCCATGGATGAGGAGCCAATTGCTTCAAGCCGAGAGCGATACGTTTTTTCTCCTCGTCAAAGTCAAGGATAACAACGTTGATCTTTTGACCCTCTTCAAGCAACTCTTTTGGATCGCTTACGCGGCCCCAGCTGAGGTCGGTGATGTGGATCAAACCATCTACGCCACCCAAGTCCATGAACACACCGTATGCCATGATAGCCTTAACGGTACCCTCAAGCACTTGACCTTTCTCCAAGTGAGAGATGATTTCTTTGCGTTGAGCTTCGAGCTCAGCCTCGATAAGAGCTTTGTGAGATACAACCACGTTACGGAAATCAGGATTTACCTTAACAATCTTGAATTCCATGGTCTTACCTACGAATACATCGTAATCGTGGATAGGCTTAACGTCGATTTGGCTACCTGGCAAGAATGCCTCTGTACCCAATACATCAACGATCATACCGCCCTTAGTACGGCACTTGATGTAACCCTTAACCACTTCATTGTTGTCCAGAGCTTCGTTAACGCGATCCCAGCTGCGAGCAGCACGAGCCTCTTTGTGAGAAAGTACCAATTGACCTTTCTTGTCCTCTTGGCTCTCTACGTAAACCTCTACTTTGTCACCAACTTTCAAGTCTGGGTTGTAACGGAACTCAGCAGCTGGTACGATACCATCTGACTTGTAACCTACGTTTACAACTACCTCACGTTTGTTGATTGACATAACGGTACCTTCTACTACCTCTTGATCTTTGATAGCGTTGAGGGTAGCGTCATACTTACTGAGTAATTCTTCGTTTTGTGTGCCTTTTGCTTCGTTCTCAAAAGCATCCCAGTCGAAGTTCTGGAGTGAAAGATTTTCTGCCATTTTAGCAAATATTTTGGAAAGCCTCAAAGCCTATTACATGATAGACAAATCGCCTTTCCGATTAAAAAGTTAAACATATTATTCTGCTTTTTTCTCGCGCGAGCGAACATTATAAATAGTCTGCCCACAAAAAAGCGTGCAAAATTACAACAAAATTTTGATATATGCAAATATTTTTGTACTTTTGCAGCACTTTTCTGATTTTTATGTAAAAACATATTACAACTCTATGAAACATACATGGACATACGCCAATATCGGCGGAAGCGCGCGCGTGGTTATCAAAAGCGGTAAAGACATTCAGCACCTGGCTGAATTGGACGAGAAATTGTGGACTGTTTTAGCATGCCCTGTTTCTGGTTTGGAGATTCCTGATGAGAGTCTTACACTCATTGACCACAACCATGATGCCAAGATTCATATCGCGGACGTGATAGCCACTGCTCAATGGCTGTGCAACACATTGCAAAACCCTGATATTCTGCTCAAAGGCAAGGACACCTTACCTCTCGATGCCATCAAGGACGAGGCCATATTAGCAATAGCTACTCCCTTGGCGGAAGGCGGCATGGTATCGCTCGCTGCTGTCAAAGCGGCCATTGCGGGCGTCAGCATCGAGGCACAAGCTGCCCCAGAAGCTCCTTACGCAGCCGACATCATAGCGGCATACAAGGCTTGCCAAGAGGCATATAGCCAATATTTCCAAACCTCCAAACTGCAATCTTTGGGTTTGGCTACTCTACCTGCCGATGCGGCTGTGCCAGGTCTCACCGAAGAGCAGTTCGCCGAGATGGGCAAGCAGATTGCTGACTACGAAGCAGGCAAGGCTGCTGCTGAGGCTGCTAATGCAGCTGCTCTATCCGCAGCACAAGCGCAATACAAACCGCTGGAGAAGCTCCTCTTGCTCAGCCGCGACTTCTGCACATTGCTTCGCAACTTCGTCAGCTTCCAAGATTTCTACGCCAAACGTGGCAAAGCCCTGCTCGGTCGCGGAGATGACAAGGACAGCCCATGGGCTATCTTCCAAGCGGGTACGCTAGTAATCGACCAACGCGCATGCAACCTATGCTTACGCGTAAACGATATGGCTAAGCACAATGCCCAGGCTCCTGATAGCGGCATGTACTTGATCTACTGCCAATGCACCTTGCATGCCACAGGCGAGAAGATGCAAATCGTAGCTGCCATGACCATAGGCGATATACGCAACCTCAAAGTGGGCAAGAATGCCCTCTTCTACGACCGCCAAGGTCGCGACTGGGAGGCTGAAGTAGTGAAGATCATCGACAACCCTATCTCCATTGGTCAAGCTTTTTGGAGCCCTTACCGCAAGTTAGGCGAATGGGTAAGCGGATTGATCAACAAGTCTGCTGCTGAGAAAGAGAAGAAATCATTCGCAGATATGACCGCCAAACTACAAACACCACCTGCAGCAGGTCAAGCGGCTCAACCTGCACCATTTGATGTGGCTAAGTTTGCTGGTATTTTTGCGGCTGTTGGTTTGGCTATAGGTTCGATAGGTACCTTCTTGACTAGCTTACTGTCAGAAGTCAAAGATATGCATGCATGGGCGTTGCTCATCGTGCCAGCTATATTGATTGTGGTCAGCGGCCCATCCATGATTCTCGCATGGATGAAACTCCGCAAGCGCAATCTTGCTCCGCTGCTCAACGCCAATGGTTGGGCAATCAACGCTGATGCCATCGTCAGCGTATTGTTCGGCAACACGCTCACCGACCAAGCGCAATTCCCTATCGTGAAACTCAACGACCCATTTGCTAAGAAAGGCCTCTCCACAGGTAGCAAATGGAGCATTGCTATTGCTGCTATACTCATCGGTATTGCGATTGCCGTTCTCACGATGTATTTGCTCGGTATTCGTCTAGTATGGTGCACATGCTAATGTCCCGAAGATACCCTGAAGATACCCCGAAGATAGCTTTTGAATAACAACTATTAAAACGACATAAAACGATTGTGTTAACCAACGCTGAACAACAAGAAATCTTGCGTCGCCGCACCTTTGCGATTATCTCGCACCCTGATGCGGGTAAGACGACGCTCACCGAGAAACTCCTGCTCTACGGAGGTGCAATCCACGTAGCGGGAGCCGTAAAAAGCAATAAGATTCGCAAAACCGCCACCTCCGACTGGATGGAGATCGAGAAGCAACGCGGTATCTCCGTGGCTACTTCTGTCATGGGTTTTGACTACAACAACTACCATATCAATATCCTCGACACCCCTGGTCACCAGGACTTTGCAGAGGACACCTTCCGCACGCTGACCGCTGTGGATTCGGTGGTGATTGTGATTGACTCCGCCAAAGGTGTGGAGACACAGACCCGCCGCCTCATGCAAGTCTGCCGTATGCGCAAGACCCCTGTGATGGTGTTTGTCAATAAGATGGACCGCGAGGGTAAAGACCCATTCGACCTCATGGACGAGGTAGAGAGCGAACTCGGCATCCATGTGCGCCCACTCTCTTGGCCAATCAACAGCGGCGAACGATTCAAGGGCGTGTACAATATCTTCCAATCGACCCTCGACCTCTATACCCCAAACAAAACGCAAGTCACTGAGTCTCTTCGTTTTGATGATGTTACCGATCCGCAGATTGCGCAGCTCGTAGGCGAGCAAGATGCAATGAAACTCCAAGAGGATTTGGAGATGATTGAGGGCGTGTATAATCCTTTCTCTCGTGAGGATTATTTGGCAGGCGACCTAGCTCCTGTGTTCTTTGGCTCGGCACTCAACACCTTTGGTGTGAAGGAACTCTTGGAATGTTTTGTTCAGATTGCTCCTTCTCCACGTCCTGTGGAGGCGGTAGAGCGTAAGGTCGAACCTATGGAAGATGGCTTCACCGCCTTCTGCTTCAAGATCCACGCCAACATGGACCCTAATCATCGCTCGTGTATTGCGTTCTTCAAGATTTGTAGTGGTAAATTCGTGCGTAACACCTATTATAAGCACGTACGCGAGAACCGCCAGATGCGATTCTCGGCTCCTACCTGCTTCATGGCGCAGCGCAAGGAGACGGTAGACGAGGCATTTGCAGGCGATATAGTAGGTCTTCCAGATACAGGCAACTTCAAGATTGGCGACACCCTCACCGCGGGTGAGATGCTCCACTTCAAGGGCTTGCCATCCTTCTCGCCTGAGATGTTTAAGTATATCGAGAACGCCGACCCAATGAAGCAAAAGCAATTGGATAAAGGCGTTAGCCAACTCATGGACGAAGGTGTGGCACAGCTGTTTGTCAGCCAGTTCAATGGCCGTAAGATTGTCGGCACGGTAGGTCAATTGCAGTTTGAGGTGATCCAACACCGCCTCGAGCACGAGTACCAAGCCAAATGCCGTTGGGAGCCGCTTCAGATGTTCAAAGCTTGCTGGATAGAGTCCGACAACGAACAGGAACTAGAGATGTTCAAGAAGCGTAAGGCGCAATACATGGCCAAGGACAAGGAAGGTCGCGATGTCTTTATGGCAGATAGCGGCTACGTCCTCCAAATGGCGCAGAATGACTACAAGAATATCAAATTCCATTTCACAAGTGAATTTTAACTAAAAATCAAAAAGATATGAAGAACATTAAGTTTCGTTTGACGATTATGAACTTCCTCGAATTTGCCGTTTGGGGAGCGTATTTAACATCTATGGGTACCTACCTCGCTACGCACGGTATGGCTACCAATATCGGCTGGTTCTATTCCATCCAAGGTATCGTCAGTCTCTTTATGCCTGCGCTTATGGGTATCGTGGCTGACCGCTGGATTCCTGCAGAGAAAGCATTGAGTCTTTGTCACGCGCTCGCGGGTACATTTATGATTGCTACGGGCTTGTACGGACTGATGGCTGGCGACGGCGTAGTATTCTCCACTCTCTTCTCGCTTT
>CALCGX010000035.1 GCA_937901225.1 uncultured Bacteroidales bacterium
AGATTTAAGGTTAAGTAAGAGATTGGGTTGTCGAGAGGACAATCCTTCTTTTTTTTATATATCTCCTTGCCTTTAACCCCTAACCTTTTGCCTTTAACCCTTAAAAATTTGCATATTTGCCAATTTTTCATTACCTTTGCACCGTGTATGGAAATGCGCTACGATAAAGAAGATTTGCAACAAGCACTCGAAGTGCTTCGTGAAGGTGGAGTAATACTCTATCCTACTGACACAGTGTGGGGTATTGGTTGTGATGCTACCAATGCCGATGCCGTTTCACGCGTATATGAGATAAAAAAGCGTGTGGATAGTAAAGCCATGTTGGTACTATTGGATGGTGCTGGGAAATTGCAAGGTTATATGCAACAAGTACCAGAAACGGCATGGATGCTCCTTGAGGCAAACGAGGGACAACGTCCGATGACCATTATCTACCCCAACGCCCGTAACATTGCTTCCAACTTATTAGCAGAGGATGGTAGCATCGGTATTCGCATTACTTCTGAGCCATTTACTAAAGCATTGTGCGAGCACCTTAGACGTCCTATCGTATCCACTTCTGCCAATTTTAGCGGAGAACCTGCAGCGAAGTTATTTCAAGATATAGCATCTGAATTGCTTGAAAAAGTGGATTATGTATGTCAGTTTCGCAGAAACGACCACACACCAAAACAACCATCATCTATTATTAAGATTGATGAAAAAGAACGTATAACGATTATCCGTGAATGATATGACCTATTGGAATAGACGCAAGAAACAGCAGTTGTTATATGTATTTATAGATATTCTTTCCTCTCTATTAGTTTGGGGGTGTTTTCTTATTTTTCGTTGGCTGGTATATGATGGGAGAGTCTTTTCAATAGACTCAGTGCTTGTTCCAATGTTTAATTTCTACACACCATTGCTAACATATCCTATAGGCTGTTTGGTAATTTATTACTTATCAGGTTATTATCTTCGTCCACTGCGCAAGCCCTATCTGCGTGAGTTACTTCGCACGTTTGTTTCTGCATTGATAATTTCGTTTGGCGCTTTCTTT
Source organism: uncultured Bacteroidales bacterium (assembly GCA_937901225.1). GTDB lineage: Bacteria > Bacteroidota > Bacteroidia > Bacteroidales > Paludibacteraceae > Colicola. Next base: position 1,043 of record CALCGX010000035.1, read on the forward strand.
ATTTTTATCATTGATGATCCTGTCACACAATACGAACGCTATTTTACATCGTTGCTTGTGTTGTTTGCACTGCAATTCTTGGGAAGCTATATTCCACGTTGGCTAGTTACCTATATTTCGCACAAATTGGATAATGACATACCTCGCACCTACACAATCCACACGATGAAGGAGGTTGAGCAATTCGAGCAAGCTCACGCCGTAGAACCATACGATGAGGTGATTTTAGATTTCAAATCCAAGACCAAAGAAAACGACATCTATACACTCATCAATCGCCTTTATCCACGTAATGTAGAGATTTCGGTCGTACCAAGTCTCTATGATATGCTTACTGGTGCAGCAATGATTGATGAGGTATCAGATCAACCATTGATTCACATCACGGAACACAAGATGAGCGATACCGAGCTATGCATCAAACGCGCTTTTGATATCATAGTCTCAGCCGCAATGTTAGTTCTCTTATCACCACTATATCTTATACTCACACTATTGGTGTGGTATTCGAGCAAAGGTCCTGTTTTCTATCGACAAGAGCGAATTGGACTCCATGGTTTACCATTTGAGATCATCAAATTCCGCACTATGTGCGTACATGCAGAAACTGAGACTCCACAACTCAGCGCAGACAACGACCCACGTATTACTAAAGTAGGCAAATGGATGCGCAAGTATCGATTGGACGAACTACCACAATTTTGGAATATCTTACGTGGTGATATGTCAATCGTTGGTCCACGTCCAGAGCGTCGCTATTTCATCAATCAGATTGAGGAAAAAGCACCATACTATTGTATGATATACAAAATACGCCCAGGATTGACCAGTTGGGGACCTATCAAAGTGGGATACACAGACACACTGGACAAGATGATTCGTCGCCTCAACTACGATATTGTGTATATTGAAAACATGTCGCTAACACTAGATATTAAAATAATGTTTCACACTATAGGTGTCATTTTTAATGGAAAAGGACAATAAGACATACGACCAAGCCATCCAACGAATCGAGCAGATTGTCAATGAATTAGAGCAATCCACAGCACTTAGCATGGACAATTATCAAACCCTAGCGAAGGAAGCCAAACAACTATTGACCTTCTGCCAAAAGCAGCTCACTGATTGGGAAAATAAAATGAACGACGTCATTCAAAATTAAGTATGCGCAATTGTTTGCTACGTTTTCTGTTGTGTGTACCTCTACTCACACTCTCCACATCGCTATTCGCTAAAGAAAAAGATCCGCGTTTTGATTGGTCTGCTTCTGCAAGCATCAATAGCAATTATATTTGGCGTGGATTGAATTGTGGAGGATTGAGTTTTCAGGCAGATGCTACTGTTAGTTACGCAGGTGTATTTGCTAATATGTGGTGGAATGTAGGAGCCACCGATTGGACTTTCCAACACCTCGCTCCTGAAGTGGACATTACCATTGGATTCAGCAGATGGGGACTGAGTGTGTACTACATCCACATGTATTACTTTGATTATTATGCAGATGGTTCACGTTCGCATTTTTTTGACATGAGAAATCATGCTCCTGAAGGAGGAGGTACCACAAGTGAATGGCGAATTAAATATCGCATCAGCGATAAGGTGCCATTTAGCATATTATTGGCAACTCGCACATTTGGACGAGATGGATATACAGATAAAGAAGGCAACTTACACCGTGCTTATTCCACCTATATCGAATTGGGATATGACTTCATGTTGGGTGAAAATTGGCAGTTGGATGCTCGCTTGGGAATCACCCCAGCTAAAAGTCTATACACCGCATACCAAGGTAACTTTGCCATTTGCCATATTGGACTTAACTTACAAAAATCTTGGATATTCCCCACCAGTTCCAACATCTCCCCCACCCTCACAACATTTGCTAACATCATGCTTAATCCATATCAAGTGACTAAAGATAACCTCATCCACCCCATTGAGCAAGCGGGAAGTCAAAAACTAAACTTGAATATCGGCTGCCAAGTGGCGCTATAAACATTAAACGTTAAACATGGGAAAATTAAATGCAGTATTGGTGGGACTTATTACTCCCAACCAAAACGAAGAACGAACAAAAGAATACTTGGATGAATTGGCATTCCTTGCCGACACCAACAACACCAACTGCGTCAAGCGTTTCGTACAGCGACTTGACTATCCGAACACCTCCACTTATGTAGGCGAAGGCAAACTGCAAGAAATCAATGAATATATCCAACGCTTTGCAGACACCGACGACTTTATCGACATGGTTATCTTTGATGATGAGTTATCACCTCGTCAGTTACGCAATATTGAGAAGGCACTCAATGCCCATAACCAAAACGAAATTAAGGACAACCACAAGCAACCTGTTCGTGTTATTGACCGAACCATCCTCATCCTTGAGATTTTCCTCCATCGCGCCCAAACATCCTATGCGAAGACCCAGGTAGAAATGGCGCACCTCCAATACATGCTTCCTCGTTTGACTCGTATGTGGTCGCACCTTGACCGCCAACGCGGCGGTGGAACTACCAGTCGTGGTATGGGAGAAACGCAGATTGAAGCAGATAAACGAATCATTGGTCAGCGTATTGCGCTCCTTCGCGAAGAACTCAAGAAGATTGACCGCCAGATGGCTACCCAACGTCAAAATCGTGGCAAAATGGTGCGTGTAGCGCTCGTAGGTTATACCAACGTAGGCAAGTCCACCATCATGAACCTCATTAGCAAGTCTGAAGTATTCGCAGAGAATAAACTCTTTGCTACGCTTGATACAACTGTCCGTAAGGTAACCATTGAAAATCTACCATTCCTACTTTCTGATACTGTAGGATTTATCCGCAAGTTGCCTCACCATTTGGTGGAGTCATTCAAGTCCACGTTGGATGAGGTTCGAGAGGCTGATTTGCTTATCCATGTAGTAGATATATCCCACCCTAACTTTGAGGAGCAATACGAAGTGGTAGAACAAACGATCAACGAGCTACTTACCAAGCAGACCGAAATCAAAGAAGCAGACCCTTGGTCAAAGAAGCAAAAGTCCAATAAGAAAACCGAAAAGATTGTTGCACAAATCCCTCGTATCGTAGTGTTTAACAAGATTGATGCTTTTACCTACACGCCAAAAGAGGAGGATGATCTCACCCCAATCAAACGCGAAAACATATCACTTGAGGAGTTGCAACGCACATGGATGTCCAAACTCCATGATGACTGTATATTCATCTCTGCACGTCAGAAAGTGAATATTGACGAACTCAAATCACTATTCTACGACCGCATCAAAGCCATTCATATTCAACGTTACCCATACAACGATTTCCTATTCCAGCAGTATGAATAAACCTGTCAATCGCCTTTCAATCCCGACGGTGAACCGACGGTGAACCGACGGTCAACCGACGGTCACATATAGGATACCCGAAGGATCACTGAAGGATAAGCATAGCAATATAAAGACATTGACTAAACCTGAAAAAGGTTGACTCGATTACTGAGTTGTGATCTTAAAAAACG
>CALCGX010000036.1 GCA_937901225.1 uncultured Bacteroidales bacterium
CATTGCAGCCGAAGGATATTTTTGATATTGCCGAGGGTACACGCGAGGGTAATCAGGAGGCAGCCCGCAAGGCATTTGCTACGATGGGAGAGGTTGCAGGTGACGCTATGGCTACTGCCGTTACTCTTATCGATGGTCTGATTGTGATTGGTGGTGGTATCACAGCCGCATCGAAATATATCAAGCCTGCCCTTATGCAGGAGCTTCGCTCGCAGATGCGTACAATCGGCGGCGAGACATTCGACCGCGTGCAGATGAAGGTATATGATCTCGACAACGAAGAGGAGTTCGAGGCATTCGCAAAGGGCGCGTCACGCGACTTGAAGGTCTATGGCACTGACAAGACTGTTACCTACGACCCACAGAAGCGTATCGGCGTTATGATCTCGAAAATTGGTGCCAGCACAGCCATCTCTTTGGGAGCCTACGCATTTGCTTTGAACGAGATTGACAAGAAGTAAAATTCATAGGAGGCTGTCCAACAAGTAAAGTTGAGACAACCACCTTTTTTCTTTGAAGTTGTATAACAAGAGAGATTTTAAGGCTTGCGCAGCCCGAAAAAGCGGAGTTTACTAAAGCGTAAATGAGCATTTTGAGGGCAAGCGTAACGCAGAAATCACCTTGTTAGACAGCTTCTTTTCAACCAAAACCTATAACACTATGAAACGAATAACCCTAATTCTCCTCGCTCTAGTGGCAAGCACTACGCTTATGGCACAGAGCTTCAACGAGTGGCGTGACCCCGAACTCAACGAGGTAAATCGCGCTCCAATGCACTCCTCTTACAAGATTTTCAACTCCGCCGAGGAGGCAGCTGGGGTCTATTGCGATCAAAACAACCCCTATCGCCTTTCTCTCAACGGCACTTGGCGATTCAACTGGGTTGAGAATGCCGACCAGCGTCCAACCGATTTCTATACCGTAGGCTACAACGACAAGGGCTGGAACGACCTGGAGGTTCCTGGTATGTGGGAGCTGAACGGCTATGGCGACCCAATCTATGTAAACATCGGCTACGCTTGGCGTGGCAACTTCCGCAACGACCTTTTGGAAGTGGGCGTGAACGGCGGATTCAACTATATGCACGCCCGCAATGACATTCAAGAGAACGCCAACCTGGATACCTGGACCTTCAATTACGGCGGAAACTTCCAAATCAACATGCCCTGGCACATGCAGCTCAGTACGGATATCTCTCAGCAGAGCCGTCGTGGATACGAGGATGCCACCATGAACACCGACGAACTGATATGGAACGCACAGCTCAGCCAGAACTTCCTCAAAAACAAGTCGCTCACCCTTAGTGTGCAGTGGTATGATATCCTGCGCCAGCGAAGCAATATCAGCCGAAACATCAGTGCTACCATGCGTAGTGACTCGTGGAACCGCG
>CALCGX010000037.1 GCA_937901225.1 uncultured Bacteroidales bacterium
TATACCTTTTTTCATTTAATATTTGTAAATGTCAATAAAAAGCAGTACCTTTGCAGATATAAACAATGTTATTGTGATTGATGTTGATTAGCAATCGTTACATATTGGCTTTTTGGCAAGGAGTACTAGCCCTGATTGTATCTGTTGTATTATTACTCTGTTTTTCCTCTTGCAGTTCTTGGCATGAGGCGAAAGCAGTGATAGCTATGGCTGATAGTATTGATCAGACGCAACACCTTATTTATGATGATACGATAGCTTTGCGCAAAGCAATTCATTCGCTGAACAACCCCTTGGGCAGAACCTTCAAACGCAGTACATTGGGCAAAGCCTTCTATTATATGGGGCGCAACTTAGAGGACGATTATAGCCAAGTGACACGTGCTGCGGAGTGCTACGTGGCAGCCGACTGGCTGAAGATTGACGACCCAATCTACCGAGGTCGGGTAAACTCGTGTATGGGCAGAATCTGTGGAAATTATAATAAGGATAGTTTATCGCTATTGTTTTATGAACGGGCATTGGAGCATTTTGCATTATGCGATGATACAATATATTATGCGAGGGGTTTGCTTAACGTTGTGGGCTTGCTAGACGCGTTATGTAATTTTGAAAAGGCAGATAGTTTGCTGCGTTTAGCAGCACGATATCAGTTGACAGATATCTACCGTTGTTCTGTGAACGATGCTTTTGCACATCATTTTTATCGATTAAACACCTCTGCTTCACCAGACTCAATTATTTATTATTTATGTAAGAATCCGATAACAGATTCATGGCGTGCAAGCACATTAGCAGGTGCATTTTACAACCTAGGACAAATGGATTCTGCTGCATATTATGCACAGAAAGTGATATGTGAATATAATGATGTGCCTGGAAATAATGTTAGCGCCTACTATATTTTGCATAAATATGCCATTCAAAGAGGTGATGTCATAGCGGCAGATAGCATTGCAAGTTTACGTATGGATGAACGCCGAAAGTCTGAGGCAAAGAAAATAGATTCATTAGATGGCGTACAAGTCTTTGAGGAGTATTTGGCATATTGCGAGATATATCGTTGGCGCGTGTTGCTATATTGTTTAGCGGGATTATTGGCTTTGTCGGTAGTGGTGGTGCTATTGTGGTACTGGCAAAGAGCGAAAAAAGAGGTACATGCGCAGGCAGAAGCAGTACAGCAAGCCGAAATGGAATACCATCAGACCTTGGAAGAACAACGCAACCAACGCATGGAGGCACTCATGCAACATGTGGAGCATTTTCGCAAACGCTATCCGAAACCGAATAAAGAATGGAGCAACTATGAGAAAATGCGCACTGAACTGAATCAGTCATTGCTCTGTTTATTGGATAAGTTGGCAGAGAGAAAACTATCCGAAAAAGAAATCCGTTTGTGTATATATTGTCTGCTTTACCACGATGTGAGTACAAAAGTATTAGCAGAATATATGATTTATTCAGCAGTAGGTATTCGCACATTCAAACAACGTACCGCCCAAAAATTAGGTACCACTGCTGCAAATTTACACGATTATTTAGTAGAATTGGCTATTTCTGATTAATCAAAATAGCCTATTTCTAGCATTTGTGCGCAAATAAAACTTGCAATCGCTTGATAATAAAGAGATTGCAAGTTTTGTTTTGTGCGCTATATTTTTTGTATACACGTCTAAAAGGCAGTACCTTTGCACCGCAATTCAACAAAGTGGATTGCTGAAACTTTATTAACCAATTAAAAATTACACGTATGAAAAAACTACTAATTTTCGCATTGTGTTTACTGGGTATCTGCAATGCACGCGCCGAAATGATGACGGCTCAAGAAATCATCTTAACCGAAATGGCTACTATGCAACCATGGGATAGTAAGGATGAAGAAAGAATAATTCTTCCCAATCATGGGAATAATATCTCTGCATATATTGATGGAAATGAATTGTATGTCAATACAGATGAAGATATGCCTGTGTATGTAGAGGTAATTGACCAAGAAAATGGTGATGTGATAGCGGAGGAGGAATTTGAAGGCGAAACAACTATGTCTATTCCACAAAGTGGCGATTATGAGTTGTATATATATACCGAATCTGGAATAGTAATGGCTGGTGAGTTTGAAGTTAAATAAATCTTATGATAGCAATTTATGAAGAATCAAAGAAAATATCTACTTTTGGTAGTGTTACTAATAGGATGTATCCCTCTTTTGGCTGTTGGTAATAAAGCACAGACTAATCCTGCTGTGCAGATTTCACAACCATCTTCAAATGCACAATCGTTAGGAGATTTTGCAGAGATTCCAGTAGATTTATACACAGGAAGAACCAATATTAATATTCCATTATTTACGATTACACACAATGATATTGAAGTGCCTGTATCACTCAGTTATCATGGAGGTGGAGTTAAAGTAGATGATGAGTGTGGCGTTGTTGGTTTAGGCTGGACCTTAAATGCAAGTGGCGTAGTGAGCCGTATTGTACGAGGTTTGCCAGACGAATTATATCAGCAGGGAATAGTTGCAGGATATAATCGTTTAAATGACTTCCGATGTATTGGTAGTAATAACCGTTTTCATGAATTTATCAACAAGATGAAAGCGAGAAATAATGATGGTGACCCCAATGCTATGGTATGGCAACCAACCACGCAAGAGAAGGAATTATTGCAATGGATGGAAGAATATGGGAAACTATATGATGAGGGACATTTTGATACGTCACCTGATAATTTCACTTTTTCTGTACAAGGATTATATGGCGCATTTGTGAATGGCAAAGCGTCTCAAAAACAATCCAATACAGGATGTAGCATCACGCAATCTACAAATAGTTTTCAAATCACAGATGCCAATGGATTAACATATATGTTTAATGATATTGAGCAACAATACTACCCCTATAAAGTGGCTACAGATTTGTGGTTACAAAATTGGAATGATATTGAACAACAAAAGAGCCTATACAATTCGGCATGGTGGTTAAGTTCGATTCAGTCAGCAGCGGGAGATGTAGTAACTTTTGATTATCAATTGGTAAAACAACGCCATCGAACTCCTAATAATTATGCATATACGCAATATGAGTATCGTACATCGACTGGTGGCTTTGATTATGACTGCAATTTTATTACACCTCACAATTATTTTATGGATACTGTTCATCATCAGCATAAACTACTTAAGGCTATAAATACGCCGAATAGTCGTTTGCTATTCTACTATTCTCCTACAACATCAGTAGCGAATGCAGTATATCGTATTGATAGTATTTCTCTGTTTGCAAAAAAATCAAATAGTGAAACGTTAATAGAACGATATATCTTTACCTATAGCGGAAATGACAATCGCTCAAAGTTGAAAAGTTTAGTGCGCCAAGGCAAAACGGGACAAACACAACGATATAATTTTGCTTATCACTTATCTTGTTCTGTAGGGGAAGATGAAAAAGATCATTGGGGATATTATGCGCCAAACTCTAAGGGTACATTTCCAGATATGGATTACTTAAACATCACTCCGAGAGAAATACCCCGCGATAGAGCATCTAGTCGACATGCAAATGAGGCTTATGCCACTAACAATATGTTGGCGAGCATCACATATCCATCTGGTTTAGAGGTGAAACTGGCGTGGGAACCTCACGATTATTCTCAGTGGAGTTGGGTCGGCATGCAAGCTCCCAAAGAGTGTGATTTTAGCGAAACAGATGCTTCTAAAGTCGGTGGTGTGCGCATCAAAAATATCGAGTACTACGACAAAAATCAACTTTTAATGAAAAAAGAATATACATATGTGGATTCTCTTGGCAACTCTACAGGTGTACTGTCTTATCCTCCTCGTTATGCATCCTCGTATCGCATGACTATGCATACATCAGTGAGTGACCCTTCTGGCATGGGGGCTTCTGGTCTAATCTGTGATGAACCATATCTATTAGTACTAAGATCAAATGGATTGCCTTATACGCTAAATGGTGGAGGTCACATCGAATATAGTTATGTTACAGAGGTAACTGTGGCTAAATATCCATCTGGAACTTCATATGGTCCAATGAATAGGACTGAATATCATTATTGTACTTCAGCGATGGCTGGCTGTTCGGATATTGATGATACCGATTATGATAACTTTATTCCGTCTGATATGTTACAACTCACTTCTCAAAAACACCAAAGGGGGCATTTGTTGAAAAAAGTAGAATACTCGGATGAATGCAAAACTACATTGTACGATTATGAAGTCATAGAGCAAATGGATGTAGCAACCACTACAGGAGCATTATTCCCTATTGCTGATTTTCAACAATTCAATTTTAATTATGCTAACAATAATGGTTCTATTAATCCATACAAAAACTTTGGAATGGTAAAATATCGTGTCATACCATATAACAAACGAGTAATGTCACAATACACATCAGGTGAAATGACAAATACATATCACGCCTATACTTACGCCACGAATTCGTATTCTTCGGCGTTAAATGCAGATATGCCTATAACGCATACTTACATTACATCAGAAGGAGACACGTTAGTTGAACATTTTACATACAAGGATAATACAAATAAAATCGAACAATGTATCACTACTAAGGATGGATATGTGGTAGATGCGTATAAATTGGAGTATGATAATGCATACCGTGTTATTAAGAAATTTGCACCTCTACTTTCGCTGACGTCGTTGCCAGCTACCGCAAATATCACATGGGAACTGCTCGAAACATACAATTATGACCCAGCTATCAATAAAATAGTGGAAGTAATTAATCATAAAACTAATCTTACAACCACTTATTTGTGGTCATACGGAGGTCAATCTCCTATTGCAGAAATTACCAATTCTACATTAGCAACGATCAAAAATAAATTAGGCGAAACACGGATTAAACAATTGCAACAATCCTATACACCAGATTTATCTGTTGTTAATAGTTTGCGAACCCAATTGCCATCAACGAATATCAACACGATGACTTATGAACCGTTGGTAGGAATAACATCTTATACAGATTCTAAAGGATATTCACAATACTATACGTATGATGATTTTGGGCAAATTCAAGAAATCTATGAAATGGCGAATGGCGCAAAAAAAGTATTGAAACGATTTGATTATCAAATAAAAAATCAATAAATCTTATGAAACGAGTTATTATTATTTGTAGCATCTTTGTGAGTTGTTTATCTCATTTATTTGCCACAGATTATGTGGTAATAACGGAGATAATGTACGACACTCCGCTAAACGAAGATCAAAGCAAATACATTCACAATGCAGGTGAATTTATTGAATTGTACAATGTGTACGACAATGAAGCGGACATCAGTGGTTGGAGCTTAGAAACGGTTCAACCCAAACAGACATTCAAAATCCCCAATGGAGTTGTTATACCTCCACAGTCAACACTTATCATTGCATACAAGCCTAATGATACGTATTTGTATGCCCCAAGTGATTCAGAGGAATATGATCATTACAAGGAGGAATTTTGTTGGTTGTATGGAATAGAAAATTCGGATAATGTAGAAACTCTATTTCAAAACTCTATAATTCTTCCGAACACACAAACTTCATTGGTCTTGAAAGATGCTGATGGTCAAACACGTGACTCTACTTTATTCGCTAATGATTTTCCCGAAAGTCCTCTTTATGCGTTAAATGCAGGAACAATAAGTGCAAGTGATGGGTGTCTTGAAGATGTGTTTTCTGTTCAACGTCGAAAAGTCAATTTCAATGCAAATGGAACAGCAATCTACAATTATATAGATTGGAGCGGATGGAATGTTGCGTACAATGCTAAGGAGATTACAAACAATTCAATAGGTAATATGACAACCAATTTCTGGGGGTGTAATATTCTACCCTTTGGAGATTCTGAGAGCATCGAAACTACTAATTTCATCCAAGAAATCACTCCTCGTGTTGCCATGAGCAACATAGACGCTGATCAACTTCTAAACACCCCATCACAAGCAACTGTTAAACGTACTTATTACGATGCAATGTATCGTCCTACATTGACATTTCTACTCAATCAAGCACCTGATCAAAATAATTTAGTTACACTCCAAGAGTACGATTCTTATGCACGCCCCACAAAGGAATGGCTACCGATAGTTACAGAAATTGATCATTTAACAAAGAATACATTCAAAAGCAATGTAGAGCAGTTTTATAGTACCGAATCTCGCCCATTTGTAGAGCAAAGTTATAGCACCGAAACGTGGGATAATGGCGTCATTAAAAACAAGGTGGCGGGTTTGCAAAAAGCAGGTGCAGATATGAACTCGCACAAAACAACATTTGCTATACGAGGAAATAATGCGAATGAGGTCAAACTATTCAGCGTATCATCTGACGGTTTGTTGGAGTATAATGGTTTCTACCATAAAGGTATGTTACGGGTTAAACAAACGAAGGATGAAGACAATATCGCCAAGGTTGTTTACACCAACTTATGCAACCAAATTGTCATGGAGAAAGTAGATAATGCTACCACATACTATGTGTACAACGATTTGAACCAACTATGCTATGTATTACCACATTTAGCTGCAAATCAACTTACGGACGGCACATATAATGATACAACAGATGTACTCAAAAAATATGCATATGTATATAAATATGACAATCGTGGTAATCAAATTTACAAACGTCTGCCAGGATGTGAACCTATTGTAATGGAGTATGACAAACGCAACTTGCTTGTAGCGAGTCAGACAGGTAATCAGCGTAATAGAGGAGACTGTTGGATACAGTATACATACGATAAATTATGTCGTCTAACACGAATGACAGAGATAAACAAATCGGATGGTATTTTAATTGATACGTTACAAGCAGGGGAAGTGATAGGGGCACGATCTTCTACATACAATTTAATAGATGGAAATAACATACAGAACGTCTTATACTCATCTCAATTACTTATTACGAAAAACTATGATAATTATCTTCACGTTCAACTGCTCTCTGATCAAATAAAATCTCATATGTCTTTCCAAGCATTTGAAGGAAATGCAACATATACCACTAATGCCAAAGGATTGCTCACGGGTACCCGCACTTACTATTTAGACGGATCGGGTAATTATTCTGAAACAGTATATTATTACGACTATCGTGGTAGAGAGATCCAGCGCCGATCCACCAATCATTTAGGAGGTTATGATGTGCTATCTACTAAATACGACTTTGTAAATAACATCACCGATACATGGTCAAGTCAATCTACTAGCGATGGGATAACAACTACAGAGCATTATCACTACACATATGACCATGCCAACCGACCTCTAACGACTACATATACATTTAACAATGAATCTCCAATGCTGCTACAATCCTATAACTACGATGCATTAGGACGAGTTCGAAGCCGTCATATACACAATGGTATTGATAGTGTGGCATTTAACTATGACATCCGTAACCAAGTTACGAAAATCAAGTCATCAGGTTATGAGCAGACATATTTTTATAACCAGATGTGTCCGATAGGTAATGGCGTGGCAAGCACTAATTACAACGGCAATATTTCTGCAACCACTTGGACTTATGGCAATAAAACCAATGGTTATATGTACTACTACGATAAATCGAATCGTTTGAAATCCACATATAGCATTGTTGATGGAGAATGGGGAGATTATTGGTATTCCGAGACATTTACTTATGATGCCCATGGCAATATCACGCACCTTGATCGTTGGGATTATCAAGATATGATGGATTATCTATACTTGACTTATAACGGCAATCAACTGATAAAGGTCGGAGACAATGGTTACCCATCTTATGGCTATGAAATTAGACAATACCACGATAATAATACGTCAGGCAACGACTTCGCATACGACCTCAATGGAAATATGCTACATGATAAAGACCGTGGCATAGCAACTATACGTTACAACCTGCTAAACCTACCTGATACCATTCAGTTTACTAATGGCAATCAAATTGTACATCGTTACGATGCAGAGGGCAATCGGTTGACTACGAATTATTACACCCGTAAAGTAACTACTACAGTACCATTGGGAAACGTTCTGACAGGAACCAATAATACAACAAATTATTACATCACTCGCGATGCTTTTCATAACAATGTAGTATATACGGCTAATAATAACGATCCGTATGGCATAGAATTTGTACACAATCCAGAAGGGTATATTCGCTATTTGACAGCTGAGGAGCACTACCATTTCTATTACATTAAAGACCTTTTGGGTAATATCCGCGAGACGTATGTACATCCCGAAGCGGGGTATAAAGAGTGTATCCAGCGCATGCAGTATTATCCATCTGGTTTGCCATGGGCGGAGACAGCAGGTGCATCAGAGCAGCCTTGGAAATACAACAGTAAAGAGTTCGTGGAGATGCATGGCTTGGATGAGTATGACAGCAAAGCACGTTGGTACTATCCTGCAATCTGCCGTACAACTACGATGGACCCGTTGGCGGAGAAGTATTATGCAACATCGCCTTATGCGTGGTGTGGGAATAATTTTGTGAGAAATGTTGATTTAAATGGAATGGACGTTTACACGTTTGGAGAAGATGGTTATTTCATTAACTCGCATAAACAGGAAGGGGCTCATTATGGGATGGTATTATCAGCAGATGAAACTTTGAACTACACTTTTGATTTTGTTGATCCAATTAATGATCCGAAAGCTATCGATAATGGCTTGATAAATAAGATATTAAGTTTAAAAAGTGAACAAATATCTGATGTGTTGTCTAAATCTGGAGTATATAATATTCACGGTGTAAAAGACAAATATTCTTTTATTTACCGTGAAAGCAATGCTAATAATATAGAAGGCGATGGTCGTATGGATTATGTCATAAATGGACAAATCAATAACGTACCTATTGTTTTATATGAGGATTATTTGTTTATAACAGATACGCAAGGACAAAAATACGCTCATAATACTTACAACTTTGGTAACTTTTTATGGGGAGCAGGTGCTGATGCACTTGGTATACCATATTTTATGGTAAAAATAGGTTCGAATATAAATAACTATCTAAATGATCCTTACTCAAAAGGTCAACTTGATTCTAAAGATGATCAATTATCTATAAAATTAGGATTTCAATGGAACGAAAAATAATTTACACACATATATTGTGTATTTGTGCATTTTTGTTTACTTGTTGCACTGTAAAAGATAAAAATATTTCAGATAGCGATATGATTTCTTTTTCTAAAAAATGTGCACATTTATTCCCAGAATTAGGAATAAAAAGCATTGAATATAGAAATGGTGCTGGTTATTACGTGTGCCAATATACAGATTCAACACTATTCATAGTGTCCAGTGATTTAAAAAAAGTTAGAGATATAACGAATGATAAAATACTTTCAATAGATAAAGATTATCTAAATCCATCTGTAAATTTAATAAGTTTATGCTCAATTATAGAAGAAATGGTACTATTTAATATTTGTTATGTTAAGACTGCAACTGGTGCAGTTTTTATCCAACGATTTGATGGCTATAGCATAACGAATAAAGATATGGCATATAAAAACGGATGGCAGCAGGTCGAACATAATTGGTATGTATCAAAACAATAATTTTAGTGATTTACAATCATGAATTCAATAAAATCAATAATGCTTTTAACAGCGATTCTCTGCGCATACATGCTATACGCAGAAGACAATATCTATATCAAACAGCAAGTAGCATACAAAGACCAAGGTGCCAGTGGCAAAGAACTGACTTGGGATTTTGGTATGCTGAGTCCAATCAACGAGGAGTACACTGTGG
>CALCGX010000038.1 GCA_937901225.1 uncultured Bacteroidales bacterium
CCTTGCAGAAGAGGCACGTCTAGCCGAAGAAGCTCGTCTTGCTGAGGAAGCTCGCCTTGCCGAGGAAGCACGTCTTGCCGAAGAAGCTCGTCTAGCCGAGGAAGCACGTCTAGCAGAAGAAGCTCGTCTAGCCGAAGAAGCTCGCCTTGCTGAGGAAGCTCGCCTTGCCGAGGAAGCACGCCTTGCCGAGGAAGCACGTCTTGCCGAAGAAGCTCGTCTAGCCGAAGAAGCTCGTCTAGCCGAAGAAGCTAGTCTTGCCGAAGAAACTCGTCTTGCTGAGGAAGCTCGCCTTGCAGAAGAGGCACGTCTAGCCGAAGAAGCTCGTCTTGCTGAGGAAGCTCGCATCGCCGAGGAAGCACGTCTTGCCGAGGAAGCCCGCCTTGCAGAAGAGAAAGCAGCTACACTACAACAAGCACCTACGCAAACAGAGCAAGTTGAACCTACTCAACCAATGACAGAGGAGCAAAAATTAGAAGAACGCATCGCAGCGGCTGAAGCTGCAGCAGCGCGTGCATTAGAGGCAGCAGCGAAAGCCGAAGAAGCCGCGAAAAAAGCAACTGAGGAAAGGGAAAAAAATGAAGCATTGCAGAATGGACAGGGAATACCTGCGCAAACACCTCAACAACTAGTTCAACAACCACAAGTTCAACCTACAACGCAACTGCCAGAAGCAGCACAAGGTTTAGATGAAGTAAAACAAGTTACTGAACCTGTTAAGCTATCAGTCCGTGAGCGTTATTATAAGAAAGCAGGTACGAACTTCCTATCTATTGCCAGCGTGGGATATTCAACAGTATTCTTAACGCCAAACCGTACGGATGGACTTACCCCTACAGAGTTCGCAGGCAAACGTCACTTTATAAACTTTGAGATACTTGAGTGGCGTGTTAAATTATTTGGTATGCAGATGTTCAACTTTGAGGTCGGCGTAAACACTCCTGGATGGACAGAAGGCGGAACCTATCTAACCAAACTCATGAGCGGTGGAGAACTTAATCACACTGGATACGGAAGTGGCTTGAAAGAAGCAGATGCACATACCATGTGGTTTGCTTATAAGCCTGCCATCAAAGTCTATATCCCATGCAGCGATTGGCTCGCCATTGAATTGTATGGTGGTATAGAGATAGACCTTACCACAGCATGGAGTAGAGTCAATGTTGAATACTATAAGCAGCACCAAAAAGATATACCAAGCAGAAACTATTTCATTGGAGCATATGGGGGTCTTGGACTGATGTTAACACCTGCACCTGCACTACCTATTGAAATAAAAGCAGAGTATCGTAATCCTGTTCAAGGTAATATGGATATTGTGCCACAAGGATTCTATCTCTCTACGCAATTACACATCGGCGCACCTATACGCAAAACGCAGACAAATAAAAAGTAGTTAACCATAATAATAACATTTAATCTTTATCTATTATGAAAAAGTATGTATTAGCATCGCTTGTCTTTATGGCAGTTGCGCTCACCCTCACATCATGCGGTGGCAGCTCGAAAATGACAGTCGCCACTTCTACTCACGTAGACTTGGCTCGCAGTATTCGTTACATTCCTACATTGGCTAATGTGCAAGTGCAGTCAACCAAAGTCACAGCTACTATGACCGCTACTGAATTGGCAGGTCTCAACGCCGAACAAAAAAAGCAAGCCGTAGTGGCAAAAGCAGTTGCTGCTGCACAAGCTGATGTGTTGATAGTGCCAACATTCACCACTAAGAAAGATGCAGAAGGCAAATTGGCTTCTATGACAGTAACAGGTTATCCTGCTAAAATTTCTTCCTTCCGCTCTTTGTCTATTGCAGACTCACCTTTCTTGAACCAAGTAGAAGCTAAGCAAGATAAAGTGTCTGGTCGTATGGTGGTTAATACCATGACCGTAGCAGAGATGGAATATGGTCCAAAGATAACACTTACCCTCTCTCCTTCTGACATCGGTCTTGCAGGACAAACAGAGCAAAAAGTATTGGCATATGCCAAGGAGAAACTATTGCGCCAAGAGAAAGCTGATGTGCTCTATGAACCACAATATACTGCTACCATCGTAGATGGCAAAGTAAGCACATTCACACTTACCGCCTTCCCAGGTAGATATGCGAAATACCGCACTATCTCTACCAGCGAAATGGAACGTCTCAATGTAAGTACAAAACCAACAGTACTCTACAATACCACAGCAGATATCAAAGCCGTTAGCCCTCGCGTACAATTAAAATTTGCTACGAATAACGCGACAATTAAAGAGTCAGAAGTAAAGGAAGTAGCTCGCGCAACTGCCATGGCTAAATATAAAGCAGACTTCTTACTCAATGAAACCTTCTATTTTGACTATGCAGATAAAGTGATTACTCATGTCACCATCTGCGGTACCCCAGCTGTCTATACCAACTGGCGCCCATTAAAGGATGGCGACATCGTAGATACACGCCTCATGGGTCTCAATGGAGCTGCTGCTGAAGTAGAAGAGCAACCAAAGAGCTTCTTAGATATGATCATAGGATTATTTAAGAAGAAATAATAATTCTATTCAATCGCTTTGCGAATAAGAGGAATAATCTCTGTGTTATCATGCCATCCGCTGAAACGCTCCGCGCCAGCCCGATAGCAAACACAAGTACAGCATGCGCAGTGTGGGAATGGCTCGTCCAACCCACACGTGCTTTTTATTGAGTATCTTAAAATTTACCCAGCCTTCTTGTCCGTCTAGAGTGGAGCGGATTTTGGTCCAGCGAGGCAGACGGTCTAACACATCGCATTCTTCGCCAAAAATATATTCAATGAGTTGCTTGTTAGTAGTTATTTCACTTTGCTCTATGAAGGTATTATGGGTATCATCATAGGGAGTGTGGAATTAATAATTACAATTCTTGCACATCTTTGGTAAATGATTTTTATCTGTCAATACCTTATTTCGAAGCATATTTGCTTTCTCTGACTGAAAGATATTTGCTATCGATTGATTCATTACATTACCTAACGGATATTGATTTTCTTTATCATAACAACAAGGCAACACCTCTCCTGTTGTGCTAATCACGCACCCTGACCACAATCGAAAACATGGATTTACTTGCCATTTTTTTCGCATCCAAGAACGGTGCAATCGGTATGTACCATCTGCTCCTTTCTTGTACCTCGAATAGCGCTCATTACGTGGCATAAGCGAATTACCGTGTTCATAATCATACAATTGCGCAGTTTTAAATACAAGATGTGTTGCCCCTAACTGTTTATAATTGCGTTGTATCCATTGCCATTCATGCTCATTGCTACGAAGCCGTAATACTTGTAATTCAATGCGAATAGGGGAGTGCCAATTATCTTTTGCTTGCCGTAAAAATAGTACTCCCTCTAATGCTTTGTGCAAGCTGCCTCCAACACGGTATGCAGTATATGACTCTTCCGAAAAACCATCAATTGATACGATGATTTGGCTTAATCCACTCTTCACCAACGCATCTGCCATTTTCTTATCCAAGGCTTGTGCATTGGTTGATACGATGGTATAAAGTCCAGCATGGTGAGCACGAGCAATCATTTCGGGTAACTGCTTGTTGAGCAAAGGCTCACCTTGAAAATAGAATTGCATGGTATGTGCCGTCGTTTGCACTTGTTCCAATACCCGATCAAATATCTCCATTGATATTAATCTATCCAAATCGGAACTACTAATATGTCTTTGTTCTTGGCTCCTTATTCTGGATTCGTTATTCCACATCCCCACTGGACATTCTGGGCAACGCAATTGACATATATTCGCGGGTTCTACGCTTACGAAGGTAGGTAAATGATGCACACGCACTACCCCGAATAAGGATAGCGCATAACTCCACCAACAATGCAGTTGGTTGGTGATTCTACTTGCAAGGAATCTTGTTGACACGACGCTCGTGACGGCCGCCTTCGAACTCTGTGGTGAGGAATATCTTTATCAATTCGATTGCTTTCTCCTCAGAAATATAGTTAGCTGGCAGCCCGATGATGTTGGCGTTATTGTGTTGGCGAGCGAGGCGAGCCAAAGGTTCGTCCCAACAGAGTGCAGCGCGGACGCCCTGATGATGGTTGCATGTCATAGTGATACCGTTGCCTGTAGAGCAGATGGCGATACCCATATCGTTGGTACCATCTTCTACGGAAGTAGCCATAGGATGAGCAAAGTCTGGGTAGTCGCAGCTGTCGGTAGAGGGACAACCGTAGTCGGTGACTTGAATGCCTTGCTCTTGGAGCCAAGCAATAACACTTTGTTTGAGAGCAAAGCCTGCATGATCAGAGGCAATGCCGAGTTTGAGATTATTCATATCTTAATTGTTTATTATGCGGACAAACGTTTTGACATTCTAAGCAGTGGTGTGTGGTATATGCAATACATTCACGTGCATCCCACACGTTATTTCTCAGCGCTCCCGTCGGACAGGCATCTAAGCAGAGATGGCAATCGGTGCATTGTTGTCCAATATCTGATTCTCGACTTTCGATTCCTGATAACCGATTTCCGATAACCGCCTTATTCAGTACAATTTCACCTGGGTGTACCAAACTGCCCAGCATGGGGTGTATTAATTGATGGTTTTTACCTATCCATCCCAATCCTGCTTCTACGCACCAACGTCGTTCGAGCATCGGAGCCGAGTCGCAAAAGATGTGTTGATGTGTTGCTGATACAATATCTTCACCAAATGTCTCTTTTAGTTGTGCCTCCAGTGCGTATAGCATTGATTTTACCTTGCGATGATAATCTCTGCCAGAATGTTCAAAACTCAATAGACATACCACCACTGTTTGTGCGCCTGGTACTAACGCTGTAGGATCATATCGTTTATCGCAGTTGCGCGTGAGGTAATCCATTTCACCATGCAACCCCTGCGCAATCCAATTATCCATAAACTGCGCATCGTCATCCAACCGACGAACAGGTGCCACACCGCAGGCATCAAAGCCCACTTCTTGGGCAAGCTTACAGATATTTTCTAATGTCAGCTTCAAGTCTTTCGAAATCGGTATATCGACCTTGTACATTACCCTTTCGGTCAAGCAGGAAGAGGGTTGGTAGGGATTGCACATTGTAGCGAGTAAGTACCTCTATTGCTTGTTCACCTGCATACACATTGGTCCATGGCAAATTTACTACGCCATCTTCCCACAGCAGTTTATTACGGTCGAGTGATACGGAATAGATAGCCACTCCACGTTTATGATATTGGTTGTAGAGTTCGCGAAGTTCAAAGATATATCCCTTGCTTTGCTCCATTTCAATCGCAGAGAAGTCGAGTACAATCACTTTGCCACGCAAGTCGGAGAGCGATTGTGTAATGCCATTGTCGTCTGTGAGTGTAATATCCAAAAATGCGTTCTCTGCATTATCAATCATCTCACGTACAGCTGCTTGGTGGGTGGCATTGCGCTCAACCTGCATCACTTCCTTAACCTGTATGTAGAGCGCTTTAGTACGTTCATAGTTGGGCATCCATGTGTGGAAAGAGGTTGCTACGGCTTGGAACATACGACGATCGGATGGGTCAAAAATGTTCCAAATATATTCGCCATTTTGCTTCATAAATACCGCATAATAGGCTGCTAACGAACGTGGGTTAGCTACAATAATCTTCTTGGCCTCCACGCGCAAGTCCTCGCGTGAAGCAGCGTGAGCCATTGCACGTAATTGGGCAATCATCAAGGTATTATCACTATTTTCTATCGCCAACGTATTTGCCAAACTATCGCGAGTAGCAGTAATGGTGATAACTTCTGTAGAGTCTATCGCCAATATCAGCGAATTTCTACCTATACGAAGTCTATAAAAATCAGGATATTGAGGTGCGGACGCTTTTAATAAAAAGTCACCCTTAGCGGTTAATACACACGAATCAACCACACTTGTTTGCATCAATGATGTGTGCTCCAAATAGAGTGTTTCACCTTCAGCATGGGATACAATACCCTCAATCGTAAATTGGGATGTACGTTGGCAGCTAACAAGGAGGCCTGCTACCAATAAGAGATATACTAGAATATGTTTCATTGTCCTAAAAATACGGTTGCTAAATTACCAAACATCAACTTACAAGCAATCGCTAATACGATGATACCAAAGAACTTACGCAAGATATACAATGATGTCTGTCCCAAATATTTGTTGAGCCAATTGGTTCCTTTTAGCACAGCGAAGAGCATCACGGTGTTTAATGTTACTGCGAGAACTAGATTAATAATGTCGTACTCTGCAGTAATGGATAGCAATGCCGTGAAAGCACCAGGACCAGCATACATTGGGAATGCCAATGGAACGATACTTCCCGAACCATCCAAACCTTCATTCTTGAAGATAGTCACATCCAACACCATCTCTAATGCCATCAGCAGGATCACAAATCCACCCGCAATCGCAAAATATTCAATCTTTACACCAAATAATTTAAGCACCCATTCACCTGCAAACAAAAATGCTAGCAGAATGACGATAGTAGCAAGGCAAACCTGAAAGGCATTAATTTTCACACCTTTACGCTGCATGTTGAGCGTTACAGGAATATTGCCGAGTGGATCAATGATTGCAAATAAGAAGATGAATGATGATAATATTTGCCAAATGTCAATTGTACCAAAAAACTCTCTCATAACAACAAATGTTTACTGATTTTACAATTATGCTGCAAAATTAGTGCTTTTTTTTTATTTATGCAAGTTTTACTTGCGTATTTGCATTTTTTATTGTACCTTTGCACCCGATTTCGATTATGGCAAATTGTGCCACCTCTAGAACTCTTAAAACTTTTAAAACTTTTTTAACTCAAAATAATTATGATTAACTCTCAAGACGTAAAGAACGGTGTATGTATCCGCATGGACGGCCGTTTGTATTTTGTAATTGACTTCCTGCACGTTAAGCCAGGTAAGGGTAACACCATTATGCGTGTTAAGTTCAAAGATGTAGTAGATGGTCGCGTATTGGAGCGCCGCTTCAACATCGGTGAGAAACTCGAGGATGTTCGCGTTGAGCGCCGTCCATATCAATACCTCTACAAAGAGGGTGAGGATTATATCTTCATGAACCAAGAGACTTTCGAGCAAGTGCCTATCACTCACGACCTTATCACAGGTGTTGACTTCTTGAAAGAAGGTTTTATCTGCGAAGTTGTATCTGACGCTTCTACCGACACTATTCTCTTCGCAGAGTTACCAACTAAGGTTGAGTTGGTTATCTCTTACACCGAGCCAGGTCTCAAGGGAGATACCGCTACCAACACCCTCAAGCCTGCTACTCTTGAGACAGGTGCTGAGATCCGCGTACCTCTCTTCTGCAACGAAGGTGAGACTATCCGCGTAGATACCCGCGACGGTAGCTACTGCGAGCGCGTTCGCTAATCATTAAACAATAGAGTAAAGAGCCAGGAGCCAAGAGCCAAGACGCATATGTTTCGACTTTTGAGACGAAAGTAATATGTCTTGATTCCTTGTTCCTGGTTCTTTGTTCAAGATATGCTCTCCTCCCATCCCAAAATAGACCTTCCTATCCTCCACCTCGTGGGCGAGGAAGCCGACCGTCTCGGCTTGGAGTGCTATGTCATTGGCGGTTATGTGCGCGATATCTTCTTGCATCGCGACAGTACCGACATTGATGTGGTCGTTGTGGGAAGTGGTATTGACCTCGCACAAGCCGTCGCCAAACGCCTCGGCAAGGGGGCGTACCTCAGCGTCTTCAAGACCTACGGCACAGCCCAAGTCAAGCGTGGCAAGATAGAACTAGAGTTCGTAGGTGCTCGCCGTGAGAGTTACCAACACGACTCACGCAACCCAATTGTAGAGGACGGCACTCTGGAGGATGACCAAAATCGCCGCGACTTCACCATCAATGCGATGGCTGTCTGCCTCAACAAAGACCGCTACGGCGAACTGCTCGACCCCTTTGGCGGCATAGCAGACATGAACGAGTGCACCATCCGCACGCCGCTTGATCCAGATATCACCTATTCCGATGACCCGCTGCGCATGATGCGTGCCATCCGTTTTGCCACCCAACTCGGCTTCTATCTGGATAGAGAAACCTTCGATTCCATTGAGAGAAATCGCGAACGAATCAAGATTATCACCAAGGAGCGTATTGTGGAGGAGCTCAACAAGATCATGCTCTCGCGCAAACCTTCTGTGGGATGGATATTGCTCGATAAAACCGGACTTCTTCCGCTTATTTTCCCCGAACTCTCTGCCCTCAAAGGTGTAGAGACCAAAGACGGCAAAGGACACAAAGACGTGTTCTTCCATACTCTGCAGGTATTGGACAACCTCGCCCAAAAGTCCGACAACCTTTGGCTTCGTTGGGCAGCGCTCTTGCACGATATAGGCAAACCTAAATCCAAAGCTTGGGACGACCAAGCAGGTTGGACCTTCCGCAACCACAACTACCTCGGCGCTAAGATGATCCCTCGTATCTTCAAAGCTATGAAGATGCCACAGAACGAGAAGATGCAGTATGTCATCAAGATGGTGGACCTGCATATGCGCCCTATCAACCTTATCGAAGATACAGTCACCGATTCCGCTGTTCGCCGCTTATTGTTTGAGGCGGGCGATGATATCGATGACTTGATGTTGCTTTGCGATGCAGATATCACTTCCAAGAACGAAGAGAAAGTGCGTCGCTTCCATAAGAATTACGAACTGGTACGGCAGAAGATGATCGAACTAGAGGAGAAAGACCGTATCCGTAATTTCCAACCACCTGTGCGTGGCGAGGAGATCATGCAATTGCTTAATCTTGAACCTTGTGCCCGTGTAGGTGAACTCAAAAACGCAATCAAAGACGCCATACTCGACGGCATTATCCCCAACGAGTACGAGGCTGCCAAAGCATATTTACTAAAAATCGCTAACGAATAATTATCCCTTGAGCGCGGCAGGGAGTTGATTGCTGCGCAAGTTGTTGATATTGTCGTTTTAAAAATATTTTTTTGTTTTGCCCACCAATGCCGCATGGCATTCATTTGGGCAAACAGAAACGTTTCCTTGAATTGACCCTAATTGACAATCATAATTGACACCAATTGTCGTTAAAATATTGAGCATTTTTGTTTCTAACATATATGAAAAAGTATGATTTTCTCATCATCGGTGGCGGTGTAGCGGGCATGAGCTTTGCGCTCAAAGTGGCTCGCACACAGAAGTATCGCATTGCACTCTGCTGCAAGACGACCCTCGACGAGACCAACACCAGTCGTGCGCAAGGCGGTATCGCCAGTGTAACCAACATGCTCGTAGATGACTTCGAGAAGCACATCCACGACACCATGGTGGCGGGCGACTGGCTCAGCGACCCTGCTGCGGTAGAGCAAGTAGTGCGCCAAGCCCCTAAGCAGATCGAGGAACTCGTCAACTGGGGCGTTAACTTCGACAAGCAAGCCGACGGCACCTTCGACCTCCATCGTGAGGGCGGACACTCCGAGTTCCGTATCCTCCACCATGCCGACGACACAGGCGCAGAGATCCAACGTGGACTCATGGCTGCGGTACGCAACAACCCCTATATTGATGTCCTCGAAAATCACTTCGCCGTAGAAATCATCACCCAGCACCACCTCGGCGTGCGTGTCACCCGTCGCACTCCCGATATTGAGTGCTATGGTGCGTATATACTCAACCCTGAAACGGGCAAGATCGACACCTACCTCAGCCGCATTACCCTTATGGCTACAGGCGGCACAGGCGCTGTCTATGCCACTACCACCAACCCTAATGTCGCTACGGGCGACGGTATTGCGATGGTCTATCGCGCTAAGGGACTGGTCAAAGATATGGAGTTTGTGCAGTTCCATCCAACAGCCCTCTATAACCCAACCGAGACACACCCAGCATACCTCATCACAGAGGCGATGCGTGGTTATGGCGGTATCTTGCGTCTGCCTAATGGCGAGGAATTTATGCAGAAATACGACCCACGTCTCTCTCTTGCGCCACGCGACATCGTCGCACGTGCGATCGACAACGAGATGAAGATCCACGGCCTTGACCATGTCTGCCTCGATGTCACACACAAAGACCCCGAAGAGACCAAACATCACTTCCCCAATATCTACGCCAAGTGCCTTAGTATCGGTATTGATATCACCAAGGAGTATATCCCTGTCACCCCTTGTGCGCACTATATGTGCGGCGGTATCAAGGTGGACTTAGATGCGCAATCCACTATCCGCCGTTTGTATGCGGTAGGTGAGTGCAGTTGCACAGGCTTGCATGGTGGCAATCGCTTGGCTTCTAACTCCCTTATTGAGGCAGTTGTTTATGCCGATGCGGCAGCCAAACACTCGCTCAGCATGATTGAAACCTACGATTTCAACGAGAATATCCCTGACTGGAACGACGAAGGCACCATGACCAACGAGGAGTATGTCCTCATCTCGCAGGATATGCGTGAGGTGGGTCAAGTGATGTCCACTTATGTGGGTATTGTTCGTAGCGACTTGCGTCTCCGCCGTGCCTGGGAGCGTCTGGACTTGCTCTACGAAGAGACCGAAGACCTCTTCAAACGTGTCAAGGCCACCAAGGATATCTGCGAGCTACGCAATATGATCAATGTGGGTTATTTGATTACCCGCCAAGCTTTGGAGCGCAAAGAATCCCGTGGCTTGCACTACACCATCGACTACCCCAAAAGCCCCGACACCAACACCAACGAAGTATGGTAAACATCCCCTTTACACTCTACACCCTACACAGAGCACTATACACAGAGCACTTCACCCGAAGTGCTCTTTTTGGTTACCCTTGTCTATAGCCTATCGCCCATAGCCTAATAGGCGCAGCTGTCCTATATATAGGCAATAAATAGTTTATCACTCATACTTCATCACTTATCAATCGTAGTTCATACTTTATCACTTATTTATTCGCTACTCTTCCGCTATCAACTACGGTAGATATACGGTTGATATACGGTACATACACGGTAGATAAACGGTATATTAGTATAGGCACACCG
>CALCGX010000039.1:0-15000 GCA_937901225.1 uncultured Bacteroidales bacterium
AGCATCTGCCTTACAAGCAGAGGGTCGGCGGTTCGAATCCGTCAACGCCCACAAACAAACTAAAAGGACATCATTGATGTCCTTTTTTTGTTACTTATAACAGACAATAGTTTACTAATTTGGATGTTGTAAGCGACAAAAAGGATAGGCTGCAAGCCTTTCAGTATGTTTGTGCTTTAATTCCCCGAAGGGTATAGGTATTGGGAGCGAAGCGAGACCAATCCGTCAACGCCCACAAAAGATTGGTTAACAGATTGTTAATCAATCTTTTTTTATTCACTCACGACAGATTTCCGACATTTTTGGATATAAAGTTTTCCTCCGTTGTTTTGAACATACAACGGAGGAAAATCTTAGAAGAGTAAACATAAATCTCAATCAGTGCTATCAATGTATAAATAGCAACTCGCGGTATTTAGGAAGTGGCCACAGCTGATCATCGATAACCATCTCAAGGTCGTCCACATGACTGCGAACATTTTCCATCAGCGGTACCACTTTATCATGAAAAGTGATAGCACGTTCTCGTTGATTATCTATATGGTTCGCATGCGCGCGTTCTCGATTCATTTCCTCTACCCTAGCCACAATAGCACCAGTATGATTCTCAATGCGGCGAATGAGCTGCATATCTTGTTCGTTAAGTGCAGCAGCATCGCTCTCGCTGAAGACTTGCTTCACCCCCACGACCTTTTGTAACAAGACATTTTGGTAGCGTTTTGCAGCAGGAATGATATGGTTGATAACCAAGTCTCCTAGCACACGTGACTCGATTTGCAGTTTCATGGAATAGTTTTCCCATTTTACCTCGCTTCTAGCAAGCAATTCGGCACGATTAAGCACCCCTGTAGAGCCAAACATCTGCACACTCTCCTCTCTGAGGTATTGGTCAATCATGACTGGTACACTAGTCTCGATGTCGAGTCCACGGCGCTCTGCCTCTTGTTGCCACTCCTCGCTATAACCATTGCCATCGAAGCGAATATCGCGGCACTCCTTCAGGTAGCGTTTAATTACAGTAAACAATGCACGCTCCTTGGCTTCGCCCTTAGCGATGAGCGCATCCACCTCCTCGCGGAAAAGGTTGAGTTGCTCCGCAACAGTAGCATTGAGTGCCAAGACTGCGGCACCACAGTTAGCCGATGAACCCACGGCACGGAACTCAAAACGATTACCCGTAAAGGCGAATGGCGAAGTACGATTACGGTCGGTATTATCCAGCAGAATTTCTGGTATATTACCCACACCAAGTTTCATCTCTTTCTTAGCATTGATGATAATCCCCTTGTCCACATCGGCATGCTCAATTTGGTCAAGTGCCTCGTTGATCTGCGTACCTAGGAAGACACTGATGATAGCAGGAGGTGCCTCGTGTCCGCCCAAACGGTGGGCATTGGTAGCAGAAGCTATAGACGCCTTTAGCAGACCATTATGGCGATGCACCGCCTTCAAGACATTCACAAGAAAAGTAACAAACTGCAAGTTATGATATGGATTCTTACCTGGTGCTAGGAGATTCACGCCCGTATTCGTACCAAGCGACCAGTTGCAGTGCTTACCGCTACCATTCACGCCACCAAAAGGTTTCTCGTGAAAGAGCACTCGGAATTGATGATGGTGCGCTACTTGCTCCATGAGCGACATTAGGAGTTGATTGTGATCACTACCAAGATTGGCTTCTTCATAGATTGGCGCCAACTCAAATTGGTTTGGAGCCACCTCGTTGTGGCGAGTCTTGATAGGAATGCCTAATTTGAGGGCCTCTTGTTCGAGCTCAGTTTTAAATGCTAACACGCGCTCAGGTATAGTACCAAGATAATGATCATCCAGTTGTTGGCTCTTGCTGGCATAATGGCCCATGAGCGTACGACCAGTCATTAAGAGATCGGGGCGAGCATTGTAAAGAGCTTCATCAACAAGGAAATACTCTTGCTCAGTGCCCAAATAGGTATATACGCGTTTGACATTCTTATCAAAATAATTCGCAACTGCAGTTGCTGCTTTTCCTACCGCAGTGATAGAACGCAATAGAGGAGTCTTATAGTCGAGCGCCTCACCTGTATATGCTACAAAGATAGTAGGAATACATAGGCGGTCGCCTATCACAAACGCAGGCGACGAAGGATCCCATGCCGAGTATCCACGCGCCTCGAACGTATTACGAATACCACCATTAGGAAAAGATGAGGCATCTGGCTCTTGCTGATAGAGAACAGAACCAGAGAATTTCTCCATTGGCACACCTTTCTCATCAAAGTCAAAAAAAGCATCGTGTTTCTCTGCAGTACCACCAGTCAATGGTTGAAACCAGTGGGTATAGTGGGTAGCGCCCAATTCCATCGCCCATTTCTTC
The DNA here is from genome assembly GCA_937901225.1 of uncultured Bacteroidales bacterium. Lineage (GTDB taxonomy): Bacteria > Bacteroidota > Bacteroidia > Bacteroidales > Paludibacteraceae > Colicola. The sequence goes on from CALCGX010000039.1 coordinate 2,354, forward strand.
ATACCAATAGCCACACTATTGGCTATGTCACGACTGAGAGTCTTCTCGTTGTCCATTAGGTCGAATAGTTCCTCCACGATATTGCTGGCAATATACTCCTTCATCTTCTCTCGTGTAAACACATTCTGCGAGAAGATAACACTAGCACGATGAGTAGTGGTTACATGTTGTGGCTGATGCGCCCAAGCAGTCCTTAAAGCTTCAAAACGGACATTCATTTTACGCTATTTTTTTTATTTAATCGGATTATTTTTCAAAAACAACCACAAAAGTACTACTTTTTTCGCAAAAGACCAAATATTTTTACATTTATAGCATATTTTCTACCTAAAAATCACAAAAACACATCTAATTATACATTTCCTGCCCACTCACTTCATATACAACAAGCATAGAAACAAAGGAACCAAATATTTTGAGCAATATGTTCAACATCTACCATTTTTCAAAAAAAGGTGCTCGTTTGCTTGCGCATGTGCAGTTTTTTTTGTACCTTTGCAGCGTAAAAGCGAACATTGATTATGATAAATCGAACATTAGTTAGAACCAAAGTCGTTCAGACACTCTTTGCGCACTACAAGGGTAGTGATCACACCTCCTTATCTGCACGCAAAACTTTGCTCAACAAGTTCTCCAGCACGTACAGTCTGTACATGATGATGCTGAGTTTTGCAGATGAACTCACCACTTATGCAGAGGAGCAAATTGCAGAAAACCAACGTCGTGCAACCGTTCTCCATCAAACCTACAATGCCAATCGCAATTTTGTAAACAATCGCATCGCACAGCAGTTGTTTAACAATCGCCGTCTCCGTAATTATATGGAGAATGAGCATTTGCGTTGGGATGTTGGAATGTCAGCAGTAGAATATACCTACAAAATGCTGATTGACAGTCCATTCTACAAAGAGTTTATGGAATTAGAAGCTCCCACCTATGAGGATGAGAAGACCTTATGGCGTAAGATATATGGCACATTGCTACTCGAAAGCGAAGAACTTACATCTGCCCTCGAAGAAATGGAAGTAGCACTTGATCATGAGGGTTGGACTACCGACATTGATATGGTCATCACATACGTAATCAAAACTATCAAGCGTTTCAAAGCTAGCGATGGCGATGAGTTACCATTATTGGACATGTTTGGTTCCGAAGAGGAGTTGACCTTCGCCAAAGACCTATTGCATTGGAGCATTGAGCAATCAGAAGAAAACAAGTCATTGATAGCCAAATCATTGCAAAACTGGGAGGCTGATCGTGTAGCATATATGGATCAAATCATCCTTCTCGTAGCATTGGCAGAAATCCGCAACTGCAACGAGATTGCACTAGAGATTTCAATGAACGAATATATTGAAATCGCCAAAGAATATTCCAGCGACAAGAGCTACGTATTTATCAATGGCGTCCTCAACCGCATTGTAAACGACTTGCGCGCTGACAATCAGCTCTTCAAAGTGATTAGATAAATAACAAATCATATTAAAAATTCAAAACATTATGTTAAACTTCATTTTTTTATTGGCACAAACAGCTACCCCTGCAGCTGCTGAAGGTGCACAACAACAAAGCGGTTGGTCATTCTGGGTGATGATGATCTTGATTTTCGTAGTGTTCTACTTCTTCATGATTCGCCCACAACAAAAGAAACAAAAAGAGTTGCAAAAACAACGTGATGCCCTCACCAAAGGCAGCAAGGTTATCACAGCTGGTGGCATCTATGGCAACATCAAAGAGGTACAAGAAACTACATTCTTGATTGAAGTAGCTAAAGACGTTGTTATCAAAGTGGATAAAGGTAGTGTATATGTAGCTGCTGAAGATGTTCAGCAACAACAAGCACAAAAATAATATCCAAAGCCCACAAAAGGGATTAATTTGTGTTTAACTTTGATCACATAAGCAAACTAGCCAAACGCCTATGGCTTTGGTTGCTGAGAAAAGATATCCTTATCTTTCTCTTGTTTGTGGGAATAACCAGTATCTTTTGGTGGGGGCGTGCGATGTCCTCACCAAGAGATGTTGAAATTCACGTCCCTGTAACCTATACAGGTGTTTCTGAGCAAATCGTATTTGAACAAACATTGCCTAAGATAATCACTTTGAGTGTACGCGACAACGGACGACAACTACGACAAATCGCTCATCAACACCTCAACCTACACATCAACTTAAGTCCTTATCTATCAAGAGAAGAAGGAACAATTACCCTTTCCGCAGACATACTGCGTCCACGTCTGCAAGATTTATTGCCTGGTTCTACTACCATTCTGCAAATCGAACCTGAAACAATCGAATCTGCATACTACATACAACAAACCAAATTGGTGCCTGTAGTGGTACAATCGCAGGTTACTATTGCCTCTCAACATCAGTTAGATGGCGATAAACGTATTGTTCCCAATATGGTGCAAATATTTGGTAATCAAGATGCTATCGATACAATCTATTATGTCATGACAGATAGTATCCAAGTGACCAATTTGCGTGACTCCGTTCGCATAACAACCAATTTAATTACCCCTGAAGGTATTCGCATACACCCCAAGACTGTAGACGTGCTTTGGAAAGCCGAACCTTTTACTGAAAAAACATTTACCATCCCCGTGCAAGTGATTAACATACCAGAAGGCAAACACGTACGCCTATTCCCACAGCAAGTGAATGTGGTAGTGCGCGTAGGTATTTCCCACTTTACCGAGGTGCAAGCCAATGATTTACAAGTCATTTGCCACTATCCTAAGCAGCAATGCAGCGCATTGCCCGTAGAAGTGCTAACAAACAACCCCTATATAACTAACATTCGTATATCCCCTTCATCGGTGGAATATTTAATTCATTTATAAGTTATGAAAAAGATTCAAATGGTAGATCTGCAAACGCAGTATCAACGTATCAAAGAAGATATTGACCGTGGTATTCAGTCCGTTATTGACTCTACTTCGTTTATCAAAGGTCCTGCTGTAGCATCGTTTCAAGCCAATTTGGAAGAGTACACTGGTGCGAAACATGTGATTCCTGTAGGCAATGGCACCGATGCACTGCAAATTGCGCTGATGGCATTGGGATTAAAACCAGGCGATGAGGTAATCACTCCTACCTTTACGTTTATTGCTACTGCCGAAGTGGTAGCTTTGTTGGGACTGAAACCTGTTGTCGTGGATGTAGATTGGGATACGATGAATATATCAATTGATGCCTTGCGCCAAGCCATTACCCCTAAGACCAAAGCCATTGTACCAGTACACCTCTTCGGCCAATGCGCTGATATGGAGGCAATTATGGAGATTGCTAAGGAACACAATCTATACGTGATAGAAGATGCATGCCAAGCCATTGGTTCGGTATATACCTTCGCAGACGGTACACAAAAGCAAGCTGCTACCATTGGAGATATTGGTTGCACTAGTTTCTTCCCATCAAAAAATCTTGGTTGCTATGGTGATGGCGGTGCTATATTCACCAATGATGGTGAGCTTGCAGCCAAGATGCGTGCAATTGCCAATCATGGTATGGTTGTACGCTATTACCACGATACTGTAGGCGTTAACTCACGCTTGGATAGTATCCAAGCAGCCATTTTGGATGCCAAGTTGCCTCACCTCAATGAGTATATTACTGCGCGTCAAGCGGCGGCAGCTTATTACGACAAAGCATTTGCCAACCATCCACATATCTTGACACCTGTTCGTAGCGAGCGCTCTACGCACGTATTCCATCAATACACACTACGCCTCATCGACGTGGATCGCGATGCACTGCGCAACGCCTTGGCAGAGGCGGGCATACCAGCAATGATCTACTATCCTGTGCCACTACATATGCAAAAAGCATACCAAGATCCTCGCTACAAAGTAGGCGATTTCCCAGTGGCAGAACGATTGGCTGCATGTGTATTGTCCTTGCCAATGCACACTGAATTGGATGAAGAGCAATTAGCATACATTACCGAGCACGTGCTGAAATCTCTCAATGCACAACACTAAATACCCAATCCACCATGGCTACCTCACTGACCTTATCGCAACAACTCAAGCAACAGCTAAAGCTCTCGCCTGCACAAATTCAAGCTATGCGATTGCTAGAAGTACCTGCTTGCGAATTGCAGGCATGTATCAATGAGGAGTTGCAAAAGAATCCTGCACTCGAAGAAGGGATGGACCAAAATGCAGAAGTGGAACTCAACGATACCAATCTGCAAGATGAGTACACCAATCCGCTGCAAAACGATGACTTCAACTACGATGATTACGTGCAAGACGATGACATGCACGAATCATCTTTCTCCACTGGTGGTCGCGCCCATGAAGATATCCCATTCTCCATGGGAACAAGTTTTGCGGAATACCTCAAATCACAAATCTATCTCACAAAGATGGATAAACCCGACCGCCATATTGCTAAGTTTGTGGTTGGAAACATTGACGAAGATGGATATTTACGCCGAACAGTAGAAGAGTTAGTGGACGATTTAAGTTTTCGCGAGGGATTGCAAGTCACCGATGAGAAGATGTACGAGATTGTAGAACAAGTCAAGCAGTTCGACCCTGATGGTGTGGGTGCCTACGATTTGCAAGAGTGTCTACTAATACAATTGCGAAAGAAGGAACCAACCACTGCAATCTCTCTGGCTATCAACATATTAGAAAATCACTTCGATTCCTTCAGTAATCGTAAATATGCCAAGATTATGCAGCGTATGGATATTACTGAAGAGCAACTCAAGCAGGCTACGGCCGAGATTATCCGCCTCAATCCTCGCCCTGGAAGTGCATGGATTGGCACTGTGGTTGAACGCAATCAGTCAATAATTATCCCAGACTTCATCATTGAGCAAGAGGACAATGATCTTACCATTACTATCAATCAAGGCAATATACCCGAATTGCATATCTCTGCCGACTATCAGCAGATGCTTGAAGCATACTCGCATCCTGAGTCACAAAATAGTGCACAGATACGTGAAGCTGCGCGCTTTGTGAAGACTAACGTGGAGAATGCTAAGTATTTTATCGATGCTATTCGCCAACGCAACGAAACTATGATGCGCACTATCGAAGTACTGGTAGCATTACAGCGTGACTTCTTTTTGCAAGGCGACAGCATGTATCTCAAACCGCTGACACTCAAGGATGTAGCTGATCGTACCGGGTACGATGTGTCCACTATTTCACGCACTTTTTCCAACAAATACGTACAAACCGAATTTGGTGTTTTCCCGCTCAAATTCTTCTTCTCTGATAAGATTGTCAATAGCCAAGGCAATGAAATTTCTACGCGAGAGATCAAGCAAAAGCTGCGTGAGGTGATTGAGCAAGAGGATAAGACCAATCCTATTACCGATGATCAATTAGTGACTATCATGCACGAGTCGGGCTACCCTATCGCACGACGCACTGTGGCCAAGTACCGCGAACAGATGAATATCCCTGTAGCGCGTATTCGCCGACAACTGCTGAAGTAATGCTTTTGCACCCACAAAAACATGCAAAAAATCCTCAATATACTATCGCAAGCGTGGAGTGTACTGCTCTACCCCATGCTAATGCCACTATATGGTATATTGCTCTTTTGCTTTGCAGCGAAGCACCTGCTCCCTCTCCTTCCATCTGCATACCTCTGGCTATGTGTGACAGGGACCGCTGTATTAACACTCATCATTCCTATTCTCCTACTACTATTCTTGTGGCGCAAAGGATATATTGATTCATTGCATATTGATGATGCCAAACAACGTACCACACCTTATATATACACCCTCATATGCTATGGTTTCTGGGCATATTTCTTGCGTGCGACCATGCAACTGCCTATATTTCTGCTGTTAGTAGCGATAGGAGCAATGGTAGCTTTGTTAGCAGTTACTATAATCAATCATTGGTGGAAAATATCTGCTCATCTCACGGGGATTGGTGGATTATTAGGCGGTATTTGCAGTTTTGCGATCAACTACTCCACTCTACCCATTGCGCTAATTATTACCGTATTAGTAGCAGCATTGCTACTCATATATGCACGCCTTTATCTCAATGCCCACACCCCTTTGCAAGTCGTATGTGGCTTTCTGCTAGGACTACTCTGCACTTTTATCCCTTCACTCATCATCACATATGCGTAAAATCCTTTTGTCAATATTGCTTATAATTGCCAGTTTTAGTTGGGCTGCACCTCGCCAACTTAGCGATAGTGCGCAGATATACTTGCTAACCTGCACTCCTGGCAATCAAGTTTGGTCCAAGTACGGACATACAGGTATTCGGGTAACGGACAATACCCAGCAACTCGATATCGTTTTTAACTATGGCATCTTCGACCTAACTTCGGATGATTTCTATATTAAGTTCGTGTACGGAGAGACGTACTACCAACTTGGCATTGAGTCCTACTGCTATTTCGACAAGTTCTATCGTCATATCGGGCGAACCACCTATTGGCAAGAGCTCAATCTCACCCCATCGCAGAAGCAACAAATTTTCGACGCATTGCTACTCAACTACCAACCCGCAAATCGCTACTACCTATACAATTTCGTATTCGACAACTGCGCTACACGTCCCTATCACCTCATTAAAAGCGCCCTGCAAGATACCATCATATCTTCCTATCATGGATACGAGGGCACCACTTTCCGACAGGCCATCACACATTATACGGGGCACAACTCGTGGGTAGATTTTGGTATCAATCTCGTTTTTGGTAACAGGGCTGACCAACCGATGACCAACGAGCAGCGACTCTTCCTACCTGAAGAACTAATGAACTATATGGCTCAGGCGCAGCTTTCTGACGGTACGCCATTAGTTAAAAGTCAACATATAGCAGCTTTTCCACCTGCCATTGTTCCATGGTACACCAATTGCTGGTGGGGCATCTTGCTCTTTGCATTACTGATGTTGGCACTATCCCTCTACGATAGGCGACGCCATCACCTCTCATGGGGTGTGGATATGGCATTAGGTATTGTGTATCTGCTGCTTATTGCATTAGTTGTTTTCCTCACATGTTTTTCATGCCATCCATTGGTGGGCTTCAACTGGCGCTTATTGCTTTTCCCATTTATTCACATCTGCACACGCCTTGTATATTGGTGTCCATAATTCAAACTACAAGTTTCTTGTCAGTTTCGGGAGCACCATACAACATCTATGGGCTTTCGGTGGCTGTATTAGGTCGCTCTCAAGTTGGCTTCAGGCTACGCGACCACTTCGCGACCACTATTGCACATCTATCGCCTAAACGTATCCTATTTGTGAGCAAAATTCAGTTTCCCGTTTTTCACATTTCACCTTCCCTACTCGCACCACACTATTACCGCACAAAAACCAGACTATAACCACACTATTCGTAGCAGATATAGAACCCCGAGAAAAGCAATATATAACTAAAAAACACATATAAACTTCTACAACAAAATTACTACTTTTTATTGATACTTCGGTGGTAGCATTTACCACAAATGCAGTAGAAATGGTATGTGCTACCATTTCTGCATTTTTCTTCTCATACAAGCATAAAAAACTCGCCCAGTCCACACGGAACTGGGCGAGGGTATGCATTGCCACAATGGGCATGAGGTGTATAACTTATTTTCAGCTACAAAATCACAACCCTAAAGGGTCAAAACATCTTCCTAGTCTATCTGACTAACAATTTGATATATATTACCCTCTGAGTCTATCACGCAATATTGATGTACGATTGTATATGAGTTGTACACAATAGAGAACATATAAAGTTCTATAGAAGTATATACTAATTTTTCATCAGGGGAATTTTTAACGTTCCTTATAATTTGACGAACTTCCCATAGACTTGTATCATAATTACCCCCATCTTTTTCTTCGCTAATATTTCTATTTACTAGGGCATCTAAATCTGATTTAATGCTATTAAATGCATCTTCATATGTACACCCAGCATTCTTCTCAAAAACTATACATATGTAAGATTCAACAGGCTCCCCTAACTCATTAAACTCTTGTAGCATGTAACATTCGTTAGGATCAATTTTCACATTGGAATTAGAGGTGGTGTCTTTAGTACTATCATTATAATTATTGTTAATAACATTTTTGTTATCACAGGCAACAAATATTCCTAATATCATTAAATATAAAATACTTTTTTTCATGTTATTCAAAAATAAGATAGTAAAATAAACGCCAACCTTTTTTATAAGATATTATTTCACATGATTTTACTTATTCAACTCCGCTTCCAATGCCTTGATTCTCTCCTCTTGTTGGAGAATATAGAGCGTCAGTTCCTCTATCTTTTGCAACAACTCTTACTTATTATTTGCAATTTTCTCACTTCTCATGCTGCCATCACTCATGCGGTGTTGTAGGATGTACAAACCATTTGGTAGGTGTGCCGCACTATGCTGACCGCCTGATATGGTCTGTATCAACTGACCGCTAATAGTATAAATGGAAGTAGAAACAATCACCTCGCTTTCGATATTCTCAAAACTATTGATTGTTGCGACCTCATCGGTTTGCCTTGTATCACCAATAGGTGCAGACAAGGATTTTTGCGCTATGCGTTGAGGGGCGGATGCTGTTATGGATTGTGTAGTAGTAGGTATGTCCACTTTGATATGCAAATTACTACCTGCCTTCGCATGGAAGCCTGGTTTTAGCACCACCTGTTCTGTGGCACTATAGGTAACATCACTACCAGCCTCCAATATTACATTTCCATAGGGTTTGTTATCTGTTACATCATAACCTGCAATGATTTCGGGATAGTTCTCAACTATCACGCTACCACTTTGATAGGTGTGATTTTGAATGTATTTAGTCTTTGCAGCCAATACTGCGGCGTAAGCATCTACTAATCCATAACCCATTTCTCTATGCCATCTTCCATTTGGGCGATTTGGATGTAAGTCATAGTCATAATTACCAACTTCTCGTGCTGTAGTTTCTATTATATCAGCCACCTGCTTGCACGTTAGAGTTGGATTTACCGACAAAATCAAACCTGCGATTGCAGCTACATGTGGACACGCAGCTGATGTTCCGCTAAATGAACAGTAGCCCGATGTAGAAAGTGTCATCAAGTTCGTTGTGTATATAGACGTGCATGGAGCAACAACATCTAATTTATCTCCAAAATTTGAACCACTCCAATTCTTATTTTTATCACATGAGGCGGGACTTTTTCTTTCTCCGCAAGGAGAAATTCCACCAACAACTATAATACTATCACTAACATCACCAGGATATAGAACTTCTTTATAACCACTATTCCCAGATGCAAATACCACCACACATCCTAGCCCATTTCTACCATGAGACAATGCATATTTAATAGCCTCATCTATTGCAGATAGACGTGCCCAACTCATCCATGAATTACTAATAACATCTGCACCATTTTCAACGGCGTAAACAATACTTTCTGCCTTTTTTAAATATGACAATGTGTCATTTTTTAATTTACTACTTATAGACATTAACTGTCCATTAAAAATTCCACTTATACCAATTCCATTATTGGATATTGCACCTATGATTCCTGCACAATTTGTACCATGTGGCCCATAACACACACTCGGAGATGACCTCGTTTCTGCATCATATCCAACCCCCAATATGTTCGCAGCTAAATCAGGATGATCAAGTTGAATGCCCTCATCAACAACTGCGACTACTATATCAGTTGTATCTGGAATAAGTTGAGAAACACCATCATAGTTAATATCTATTCCGATATATTCATCTCCATATTGTCCAGTATTCATTAGATTCCATTGGGAGCCAAACATGGGGTCATTTATGGAACATGACTCATCCTTCCCTGACAAGAAATCTGGTTCTGCAAACTCAAATAATCCTGACTCATAAAAGTAGTTTGCCATTTCCAATGCATTTTTATCACTATACAGACAAGACAATACATACCATAATGGAAGTAAAGTACTTTGATATTCGATTGTTACATTATTTCTGTATGCAAAATCTTGTAAAATATCACTATCGTTAACATTCTTTAGTTTTACGTAAAAGTAATGCGAAACAAAGATTTCATTACTATCCTGATTGATATACGAAGGTGAAGAGTAAAGTAATGTAGATTGGTCTAAGTTGTTAAATTCTGCATTAGAAATAATATTCCATGAAGGGTCACTAGAATTAGTATATTGATAATTTGTTGCGGATTCTACAACATTCGTTGCGGTAACAGTATCTACATTCCTTGTTACGACATATTTTTTGTCGGTTGGAATTAATGATACTTTCTTGTTCCCATACCAATAATAATCTTGTGAAAATAACATTGATGGTATAATAAGGAACAGCAATGATGTATAATATTTTAGAAACATAATGATTAATATTGATTAACGTAATGTTAATGGGAAGAAATTACTACCATCCACGGAAAATTGGTGGATATGAAGCTTATTATCTTTTATATGGAAGCACGACTGAAAACTAATATTCAGCCCATAAATTATATTGGTTTCATTGAACTCTTCGTCTGTATAAAACAATATCTTACCATCTACTACGCGGAAACGATAAAGTATACCATAACCGTCCCAAATACCTGCTATTCCGTTCCAGTAATACACCAAACTATCGTTATCGTTACCCCAACCAAATTCCAGAACCTCATCATCCGTAACCCAAACTGTCCATAACATCTTCGTTAATTCAGCATCAGATATAGTGTCGTTTGCAAAACACTGATGGTCGCATTGCGCAGTATTCGGCTGTTTGCTTGTTGATCGAGCGAGAATAATATTTGTAAACTTAGGCGGATTGATTGCCGCATAAGTCTCTATAAAATTTTCGATATGCAATGTATCGCCTTTCAAATAATAGTTACAATCGGCATTGTAATAAGGCTCTGATTCATCGTGCCATAACCTTTTAAGGTGCAGTTGCTTGTCGTCGATAGTATATCGGCATACAAAATTATCCATGATGCTAGAATGAATCAAACTGTCAGAGATAGCGACTGTCAAATTGCTATTATTTACACAATACCAATCACCCATCAGTAAATCTTTAGGATCTTTTGGGTCTTCTGGATTTATAACTGGATTGGGTTCGCAACTACAGCAGATTAATGCCAAAAGTGCGATAAAGAACAACTTCGTTTTCATAAATATATCCGATTTACTTATTCAATTCAGTTTCCAACGCCTTGATCCTCTCCTCTTGCTGAATAATATAGAGCGTCAATTCCTCAATTTTTTGCAATAATTGTGTCTGCAACTCGTTTACACCTATACCATTCTCTTGCATCTCTTGTGCAGATTTGATCTCTGGCAAGTGTTTATTTTCTTTAATAAACGCCTTCACTTCACTCAATGGACGCAATTGATAATCTTCGGCAAACACAAAGTCTGCACCAGTGGTATTTACAATTATCTCATTTGCACGGATTGTACCTGCAACATCCAATTTGTAATTAGGATTTTGTGTACCTATACCTACATTACCATTTGTCAACATTGTCATACAATGTATTGAGTTATTGGTTACAAAAGTAAATTTAGTTGCTGATGTTAACTCTCCTGTTTGTAGCAATAATCTTCGGTCAAAATGGTAAGTGGACATGTTAGTTTTGAAACGAACATAGCCAGAATCCATCGGGCCCAATTCCATATTACCTGTAGATGTCTTTATTTGTAGTGCACCATAAGAACCATTACCACGAATTGCACCATTAACATGCAATTTCTCCTGAGGATCATCCACGCCAATACCTACATTGCCATTCTTCTTTAATATAGTGACGCGAGTAGTGTCAAACGTATTGAGGTATAGATTATTGCCACTTGCAGAGCGTATTTTACCACCATTGACAGTTATCGTTTTGCCAAAATAAAATCCAGGACGATCGGTATAGAAATGAAAATAACCAGCATTCACAGCTCCCATATCGGCATATCCATAGTTGGATTTTACGCGTATTGCTTGATTGTATTTATCTGCTCCATTGATAGCTCCGTTTAAATAGATATTCCCCGATATTTCTATATCACCTTCCGAATTAATAACCATTCTATTGGTATCGTTAGTCTGAAAATTCAACGAATTTGGATATCCATACGAGGCTATAGTCCCTTTTGCAATATACAATGGTTTGTTAAAGAAGAACGCCGAACGATCTGTATAGAAGTGAGAATATACACTATCCGCAGCACCTATTTCGGTAGTACCAGCTGTAGTACGAATACGCAAACTGCCACCTTCTCCATCACCTCTGATAGCACCATTTACATGTAAACGTTCTTGAGGTTGAATTCCAATACCAACATTTGAATAAAACACATGATCATTTGAGGTACCATTGCTCTGACGATAACTCAACTTAAAACCATGATATAATTCCCCTGTATTTCCATATTCCGAAATAAATACTACGCGAGCAGAAGGTGAATAGATCGGTAAGGTGATTTTTTCAGAAATAGGCTGATTTGAGTAATTCAATATCTCACGCTCTTGACCTAATTCATCTATCATGTAAATTAGGACAACATCAATAGCTCCAATCGGATTCAAATCAATAGTATAATCAAATTCTACATAACTCCACTCATCAGGAAACATTAGATTCCATTCATAGCGCAAACATGGTTGATAATCATCTCCCCAAATCTCAATAGGTGAACCTTGGTTGGTGAA
>CALCGX010000040.1 GCA_937901225.1 uncultured Bacteroidales bacterium
ACACGCCCCCCAGACGCGTACTCTAACCGGGCTGAGCTACATCCCGCTCTGTTTTCGTTTGCAAAGGTACATAAAAAACTACAAAAACAAACTATTTTGGGCTAATAATTTTAATTATGCCTTAAAATATTGCGAAAATGTGGCAAAGGTCATGTTTGATATTATATAGCTGTTTGACCTTTATATAAAACATTGCCACTTGTTGGAGCAAGTGGCAATGTTTTATTTTATCGTACAACAACCTTCTCTCCGTTAACTATATATATTCCGGCTGGAATTGCAATACGGGTTGTTCCTTTCTTTGCATTAATTTCACGAACCTTGCGACCATCGACACTGTATATTTCAATCAATTGTGGCTCAAGCAGTGTCATCATTATGCAATCTCCTCCTTCGACAAGGATATTGTCGCTTTCAACGTTGTTGACACCTGTCGATTGGGTGAAACTGATATTGTAATCGTTTATGCGCAATTCATTTGTTTCGTTATCCACAACGTATGCATTGCTTATTTTAATATTACGGTTTTCTTCATTTATGATTTCTTCGCATGAGAGTATCAACTCTGCTATAAGTTCACCTTCTGAGAAGCATTCGTCGTTGTCGGAATATGCTGTTATGCGATAAATGTTATTTCCTCTGTCGGTGTATGATAGATTATGATTGGCTGTAATATCTCCACTAAACACATCTATAACAGAAATACCTTGAGGTAATGTAACATCAAACTGCATGGCCTTGTATTCTTCCTCGCCGTAGCTCAGCAGGTTAAGGCTTGCAAGCTGTGTGTCACCAACCTCCAACACCATTTCATCTGCAATGAATTCACTTATAGCCAGTGGCGTGCTGTACCAATATGTGGCAATTGGAGCTTCATTGCTTTCAATTAATTTTACAATGGCACCGGCATCGCTGAGTTCAATATTTCCATTCTTGTCGTAATCGGCTTTGCTTGTGCTGAGCGATGTGTGTGTGTTGCCATTGATGTGCGCTGTTACAAGTGCAACATCGTGTATTGTTATCTGGTTGTTGTTGTTGACATCGCCTGCCATTGTATGTATAAGGTCATCTATATCATACTTTTCAAGGTTTTCGTATATGAAGTTTGCTCTCTCTTCAATCCACTCCTTGTGACGGTTCTTGTCTGTTTCTGTGAATCCGTATGCGTTGTTAGGTGCATACAAGTTGTTCTCGAATGAACTTTCGGCAAAAGAGTAGTAGTGGTCGATGTAGTCGAAAAGTTCGTCGATGCTGTTGTCGTTCATGAACTCAACCCATGCTTTATAGTAATGCTTCTTGAATGATTCAAGGTTCATCAAGTCACTAAAGAATTTGTATCCGGATTCGCTATACATCGATGAGTTCAACAAACTTGATGTTGTGCCGTAGTAGCAATAACTATGTCCGTTCTCGTATCCAAATCCCCAGTCAAAGTCCCATATTGGTCCGAACTTGTATTTGGAGCTTGAACTGTTTTCTACCTCCTTGAACATGAATATACTTTTGGGATGACCTAACTCCTGATTGAGAGCAAGGTCATTTGCGAGTATAAAGTTTGCCAAAGTTCCCATATCTGCCATGTCGTCTATCTCTTTTCCCTGATACAATGCATTGCATAATTCATTGAACTGATCCGGAATAGTTCTTTTGCGTGCGGTTACGTTAGGAGTGGAAGAATCGTTCAGGTCCGGCTCTTTTACAAATACCGGCAAGTTGTAGTTCTTGCTGTTGAATTTGTATTCGTCGTCTGAGTTGCTGTCTAGTTCAAGCAGGTAGCCGGTGTCTTCATCGACATCAACGCTGTTGTTTGCCAATCCCACCTTTTCTGTGAACATATAGCTTCCCATGTATTGTCCATTCATGTATAGCTCTACCGGTACAATGTGGTTTGTGTATTCGGCACCTGCCATCTGACCAATCTTCATGGCTATGGCATTTGCCATAAGCGAACCCGACTGGGCATTGGCAAGCAGCACCCAGCTCTTTGCCTCGTGTAGCCCAAAGAGCGATTGCTTTTGGTCAAATTTGATGCGGTAAGGCTTTTTGTCAAAGCCCGTCCAAGAGTAGTTTCCACGTCCTTTGATCTCCATAGCCAAAGGTTCCGTTTTTGTACCTATACTCTGATAGTCACTCAACCCCATATTATCAAGATAATAAGTGGCATTAATGTAATCCTCTTTACTTGTAATTGCTGCACTGTTCTCCGTTTGAATATACAACACGGGCAGTGTACCTGATGGTGATACTGCTTGTAGCGACACAGATAGGCACGCTAATAGCAAGAAAAATACTGTTCGTTTCATGTCAAAAATATATTTTGCGACAAAGGTACAAAAAAAAATGCACATACGCAAGTGCATGTGCATTTTTTATATAGATTATCCTAGAAGGTACTATCAATACGCATTCATCTGCTCTTTCACAGTCGCAGTAATCATGTCTGCAAACTCTTGCACCGTCATTTGACCTTTCTCTTCAGCACCTTGTTGGCGAACACTGACGAGTCCAAGTTCTGCCTCCTTCTCACCTACGATGAGCATGTATGGGATACGCTTGAGTTCGTTATCACGGATCTTACGACCCAATTTCTCGTTGCGGTCGTCCACGATGCAGCGTACATCTTGTGCCTCAAGCATCTCTTTCACCTTGTGTGCATACTCGTTGCTCTTCTCAGAGATTGGGAGTACTACGGCTTGGTCTGGAGTCAACCACAATGGGAACTTACCTGCGGTATGCTCGATGAGCACAGCCACGAAACGCTCCATACTTCCGAATGGCGCACGGTGAATCATCACAGGGCGGTGCTTTTGGTTATCTTCGCCTACATACTCCAACTCAAAGCGCTCTGGCAAGTTGTAATCCACTTGGATAGTACCCAACTGCCAACGACGACCGAGAGCATCTTTGACCATAAAGTCGAGTTTTGGACCATAGAAAGCAGCCTCACCAGTCTCTACGCGAGCAGGCAATCCCTTCTCTTGGCATGCCTCGATGATAGCTTGCTCTGCCTTCTCCCATACCTCGTCTGAACCAACATATTTAGTGGTGTTGTTAGGATCGCGGAGAGAGATTTGTGCCTCGAAGTTCTCAAATGCCAATGACTTGAAGATGATCTCGATAATCTCCATCACACGGATAAACTCGCTCTTCACTTGGTCAGGACGGCAGAAGATATGCGCATCATCTTGTGTAAATGAACGCACGCGCGTCAAACCGTGCAACTCACCTGATTGCTCATAGCGATACACTGTACCGAACTCAGCAATACGCAAAGGAAGATCTTTGTATGAGTGAGGTTGGTTCTTAAAGATTGTACAGTGGTGAGGGCAGTTCATTGGTTTGAGCAAGTAAACCTCGCCTTCCTCTGGAGTGGTGATTGGTTGGAAAGAGTCCTTACCATAGTGATCCCAGTGACCAGAAGTGATGTACAAATTCTTGTTACCGATATGTGGAGTGATAACTTGCTGATAACCATATCGTTTTTGAATCTTCTTGAGGAAGTCCTCGAGGCGCAAACGGAGTGCTGTGCCCTTTGGCAACCAGATAGGAAGACCCTTACCCACCATATCAGAGAACATAAAGAGTTCGAGCTCTTTACCAATCTTGCGGTGGTCGCGTTTCTTTGCCTCTTCGAGGAGAGTTAGATACTCATCCAACATCGCTTTCTTTGGGAATGTGATACCATAGATACGAGTCATCATTGGACGAGAATCGTCGCCACGCCAGTATGCAGCCGCACAACTGAGCACCTTGATGGCTTTGATGGCCTCTGTTGAAACCAAGTGAGGACCTTTACAAAGGTCAGTGAACGCACCTTGTGTATAGGTAGAGATATGTCCATCTTCCAGTTCGCTGATAAGCTCGCATTTATATGTTTGTCCCTTTGCACCAAACTCTGCCAACGCATCTGCCTTAGCAATTGACTTCTTTACTAGTGGCTCTTTCTTAGCGCGAAGCTCAGCCATCTTTTGCTCAATAGCAGCAAAGTCGCTATCCTTGATGGTTTGTCCCTCAGCAGGATACACATCATAGTAGAAACCATTCTCAATAGCAGGACCGATACCGAATTGGATGCCAGGATACAACTCCTGCAATGCCTCTGCCATCAAGTGGCTTGAGGTGTGCCAGAAGGCATGCTTTGCCTCTTTGTCCTCCCACTTGTGGAGCTTAATCTCGCAATCTTCTGTGATTGGTGCATTGAGTTCTACGATTTGCCACTCCTCTTGATTAGGAGCTTTGATACTGGCAACAAGGATGTCTTGTGCTAAACGGCTGCTGATGCTAGCAGCTACTTCGTAAGCGGTGATTCCGCTCTCGTACTCGCGGACGCCTCCGTCCGGAAAAGTGATTTTAATCATGTTTTTCTTTTTAATAAACCTACAAATGTTTACGGCTCAGGGCGCACAAATGCCCATTTACCAATTTCGCTGCAAAGGTACAACAAAATTTGCAAGTGTGCAAATTTTTAAGGTGAAAACTGAAAGCGGAAAGGCGAAATAGTGAAACGACGAGAGATAGACCAGGACAGAGTACGGGGAAAGTATTGGATAGTAATGGATTGGTATCGAAGTGGTAACGAGATGGTAACGAGAAAGAAAGCGGAACTATATAGCAATATTAGAAAGATAGAAGCGGGGTATTTACCTCATTACTTGTTCTTTCTCATCACATAGAAATCCCATACAATACTACGCTTTGCAAGATAGTCGCAGGAGATAGAGCGTCCGTCACATTGGGTACAAGACATCGGATATTGCTTCTTCATCTGATGATATGCACAGCGTGCCTGAAAGACCGCTTTAGCATTGGGCCATTGCTTGGTCAGCAGCATCTGTAATGCCGCCAAATAATCCATAAAGAAGCGCACCACCATCACCCAGCAAAGGCGTGAGAAAGGCAAGTTTTTGCGAAGCATCAGCAGATTGTTGCGGAAATTAAGGAAAGTCTTACGTGGGTTCTCATACCCCAATGTGCCACCACCAACGTGGTACACCGTTGAAAACGGAAAAGCGAAAACGGAAAACGGAAAATTATTATTCATTCGCCAGCAGAGGTCAATCTCCTCTTGGTGCGCGAAGAAATTAGCATCCAATCCGCCCAATTCCTTATATACTCGCGTGCGCACGAGCAGACATGCGCCCGTTGCCCAAAAGATAGGAGCCACCTCGTCGTACTGCCCATGGTCCTCCTCCAATTGTGTCATTAACCGTCCACGGCAATACGGATAGCCCAGCATATCCATCATACCACCAGCAGCTCCTGCATGCTCAAAACGAATAGCAGTCACTTTGCCCTGGTCAAAAAGCTGTTTAGAATGCCATGATAGCACTTTAGGCTGGGCCGCTAACACCTCAGAATGCGCATCCATATACTCCAACATACGTTCTAGCCAATGTGGCGTAACCTCTACATCGGAATTGAGCAGTACTATATATTCGGCATCCACCTGCTCAATAGCGCGATTGTAGCCCTCCGCAAAGCCATAGTTCTGGTCCAATGCAATCACTCGTACAGGTTGTGTTTGAAGGTAAGTCAAAGTTTGGTCGGTAGAACCATTGTCTGCCACCACAATCTCTACATCGGGCAGCTGAGTATGCAGCAAAACCGATGGCAAGAACTGACGAAGCATCGCTTCGCTATTCCAAGTCAGTATGACGACAGAGCACTTCAAGTTGACAGTTTACAGTTGACAATTAGTGGATTAGAAGCCAAAACTAAAGGCGGCTGAAACGGTGAAGTTTTTACCTTGATAGTATCGTGGCATGTATTTATCCAAATAATATTGCGCAGTGCCAATATCTTCGCTAGGCAGTGCATCGGTTTTAAGGTTGTCAAAAGCCCGCGCATTGTTGTATTCAAGCGCCAATGTCAAATACATATTCGGATGCACCTCGTAGATACCATCTACACGGAAAACATCGTTGCGGAAGATGGCATGGTCGAATGGTTTTTGAGCTATAGTCTCTGAGATATTATTACGCAGATAAGCATAGGAATTATACTTTGTATCATTGGTGTAACTCATCTTCACGAGCATTCCCCTGATTGGTCGGTATGCCAACTCCGCATAGATAGACTGGGCATTATCGCCCATATAATGACCCATATTATAGGAGTTGGAAGTCCATGCCAATGCCTCAATAGAGTGCGTATAGCATGCGATATAAGAACGCACAAACTCCCCCTTCAAGCTTAGACCCTTGATTGGCCAACCCGACCAATTGAAGCCCACGAGATAGGAGATTGGATTATTCTCGGGATTTGAGGGCTTGAAACGAGAAAATTTCACCTCATCCACAAAGAACGATCCATATACATGCAAGTGCTCAACAGGGCGCACCGACAGCGAAGCAAAAGCTTGGGAGTTTTGGTTTTGTGTGCGAATACCTTTGCTCAAAAGGTGGTCAAGCGACTTGTAAAACGCAATTGGTATCAAATAAGCTGCCTGAATGGTACGCTCGGCATACACCACCGAATTACCAAACGACAACGACACATACTTAACAGGCGTGAATGTGAACATATTTGCCGCCATAAACTTATTCATTGGGCGGTAGTTCTTGAGCACGCCATCGGTGGTTTGTTCTACGTAATAATAGGTAGAATCTGCGACATTCGACACCAACCAAGCATGGAAATAGTCGAATTGGAACCACTTGCATGGTGTCAATTGCAACGTAATCATCGGCGCAGCAGGCGTACGCTGCGAGAGGATATTAGAGGCATGATAAGCGTCTCCCCATTGGATATTCTCGCGTTGGATACCGATACTACCCCACCAAGTGTATAGACTGATTCCACCTTTGGAGTCGGAGAAGTCGCCACCATAGGTAGCCTCTTTGTATTGTACACCTGGCATAGGCAACAATGCTGGTTGCTGACGAGATGCACCATAATGAATCTGTGCACCATACATCTTATCGTATTTGCCTGGGTAATCTTCTGTTTTCAGCCAATTGCCATTCCATGAGTTATCGCGCAAACTTCCCCAAATACTCAAGTGCTTAGCAATATCCATTTGCAATTCTGCTCCCCACCAACGTTGTAATAAACCACCATGTCGATTGATGGATATATTAGCACCTAAAATAGGGCGCAGGCGCATTTTGAACATGTTGTTGCGCGATTTATAGCTGAATTGTGGGTCAGCCAACGAGAGATTGAATGTACTATGGTCTGTGTATTGCACATAATTATCAACCATCGTATCGCGCTCCAAAGCAAACTCGTTGAGGTAGAATGCCAAGTCTTTTTGTTGACGATTATTTAGCAGAGAATCAGCCGCTTGCGCCTCAAGCAACATAGCAGCCACTTGTTGACGCGAATAGGGACGCACTGCCGTCTGATGCACCAGCACTCCATCAGTTAGAAGTTCATCCAGAAAATCATACAGCTTGGTTTGAGTCAATGGAACAGGGATATTTTGCGCTATGCTTACCAACGCCTGTCCAAAGATAAATAATATGAGCAATAACCTCTTCATGGCTTAATGACTACGTGCACGCTTGAAGACTATGGTATAGAAGATTCGCCAGAAATAGATTACATCCGTCACGAATGTGCCGCGCTCTTCGCACATGGTGAGATAACGCATTTCGGATGCCTCAATCTCATCAAGTGTCTTAGGCATATCGGCATAGAATGGAGGCAACAAGCCAGGCATATGGCGTGTACGAGTTTCTTGCAACTCCTTGCTATACAGCGAGAAATAGTGCTGCGAAATAGGGCGCACTCCTACCAATTTCATATTGCCCTTAATCAGATTGAGCAGCATTGGCAACTCATCCACCCAACATTTGCGCATCCATCTTCCCAAAGTGGTCACACGTATATCGTGGTTGAATTTACCGCCTTCCTGCAACGAATAACGGTCATAGATATAGGCTTGTAAAAACTCGCTATAAGGGTGCATTGTGCGGAACTTATACACCTTGAACACCTTGCCATTCTTCCCTACTCGATTGAGTTTCACAAAGATACCATACAGACGACGCTCCACTATCTGCGGACGGAATTTACGGCGAGCCACCACATAATTTAAGTCGCCTTTCTTGCGTTCATCTATAATCTCAAAACCACAATAGCACAACCTGCCCAATACCTCTGCCTTACTCAAGACACGGTCTTTGCCCTCTGTGATGTCAAAATACAAACGTGATGTCATGAACAACTTAGGCAACACACGCTTGTAGCAGAAGAACAAGGTATAGTATATCCAGTTGATCACTGGCGGGAATCGCTTTAGGATATTGCGCTTGGTCACCGATTGCGGTTCGTAGCAGCAGATCCAAATACCATTGTCTGGCAACTTGTCATTCACCGTAGTAAATAGCTTATTGACACCGCGAATCTGATTGAGCGGCATGAAATTGACAATCGCATCGAAGCGATAATTAGGCAACTTCTTGATATTGTACAAATCAGCTGAACGCAAGGTAAAGGTATTGGTACTATAGATATCTACATTTTTCTCCACATAGCGCAATACTTTCTCCTCAGCAAACTCCAAGATACTCTCTTGCAAGGCTTTCTTATCGCTCTCTGCCAATTGTTCGGCTGCTCGCAAAACTGTCTGCGGAGCACGCTTTGGTGCTTCCATCGGTGTCTCATCCGCATCCAACGCATAGCGGTACGCATGCTTGAAGATCAAGAACAGCACCGATGCAGCAAGCATAGCCAACCATATGGTCAGCAACACCCATATCGAAAAATTGTCGCCTGCACGCCACCACGAATAGCCGTACATGCAGCCGAAGGTGAATATCGCCGCTATACATAAGCGGAAAATATCCGTCCCCATCTTCATATACTTGACAGGGACATAGCGATGGCAGCCATAACTAGTCACAAGCCACACTGCCGAGAAAATCAAGGTATAGACGCTATATTTATGAAAAGGCACGGCAGTATTGAGCGGAAACCACGCCAATACCACCAACACACTTACCAACAATGCCACTACATCGGCTACGATATAGCGCACATAAGGTCTATATATCAATTTACCCTTCACCTTGAATCTTATTTCTTGCAACGAGCATTCAGTCCATCAATCACTTGGGTAGTGATGTCGTATTGCTCAGCAGCCATCAAGACATTGTCTTTGGCGCTATTGCTCAATATCACATGGAAACGACCATCAGCATTGAACTCCTTCAAGAAATTGGTCAAAGTATCAGCCAATTGCATATTGAGTTTTTGGTTCTCAAGCATGATGTCTTCGGTCAATTTAGCTTCCAACTCTTGCAACTCTTGTTGTTTGGTCAAGAGGCGTTGTTGCTCCTTCTCTGCACGCTCACGACTCAAGAAAGCATTGTTCTCCAATTTGCGTTGGAAATCAGCCATCTCGTTTTGCAAAGTACGTGCTTTGGTATTGAGTTTGAGGCGTGCATCCTCTTGCTTCTTCATCAAACGCTCGCTAGCATCTTGAGCAAATACATAGTTTACCAACAAACTATCTACATTCAAATAGGCTATTGGCATCACCTCTGCACTACCCTCAGCTACGACTGCTGGAGCCTCAGCTTTCTTAGCAGTAAAACAGATTACAAACAATGCAGCCACTGCGGCTACTAATACTACATTTAATACAGTTTGAAACTTATTCATATCACTATTTTTTAATTCTTTAATTCAACATTCTCAAATCACACCAATTCATGTATCACTAATCCTGAGCGCAATTTAGGCTCAAACCAAGTGGTCTTTGGCGGCATGATGTTACCTGTGTCAGCAATATCTATCAACTGCTTCATTGTCACAGGATACAATGCCAATGCCATCTTCATCTCACCCGAATCTACACGGCGGCTCAACTCGCCCAAACCACGAATACCGCCTACAAAGTCAATGCGTTTATCCGAACGCAAGTCTTTTATTCCGAGCAGTTTGTCTAATATCAAATTCGATGAAATAGTCACGTCCAACACACCTATTGGATCATTGTCATCATAACGACCATCCTTAGCTGTGAGTTTGTACCAATGTCCACCCAAGTAGAGGGCAAACACATGCAACGCCTCTGGACGATAGATAGCAGTACCCATTTCTTCCACCTCAAAATCCGCTTTCAAGGCTTCCAAGAATTGCTCTTCAGTCATTCCATTCAAATCCTTCACCACACGGTTATAATCCATGATATGCAGTTGATTGTCTGGGAAACATACCGCCAAGAAATAGTTGTACTCCTCATCGCCTTGATGATTTGGATTTTGCAGTTTCTTCTCATTGCCTACCAATGCTGCTGCCGCGCTGCGGTGGTGACCATCGGCGATATACATGGCTGGCATTTCAGCCACAAGCGCTGTGATACGAGCGATATCCTCTTTGTCGCTAATCACCCAAAGCGTATGACCAAAGCCATCCAAATCCGATACAAAGTCATATTCTGGTGTCCCCTCGCACACGCGAGCAATGATGGCATCCAACTCTTCGTGATGAGGATATGCAAAGAACACTGGCTCTACATTCGCATTGTTCACACGCACATGCTTCATACGATCCTCCTCCTTGTCGCGACGGGTGAGTTCATGCTTCTTGATACGACCTTCCATATAGTCTTCTACCCATGCTGCCACCACCAAACCATATTGAGTGCGACCAGCCATCGTTTGCGCATATACATAATAGTGCTCCTGAGCATCTTGCACAAGCCATCCTTTTTCGCGGAACAAATCAAATTGCTCGCGAGCTGCCGTATATACACACTCATCATGCTCATCTGTCCCCTCTGGGAAGTTGATCTCTGGTTTGATGATATGATACAGCGACATCTCATTACCTGCAGCTTCTGCACGCGCTTCATCTGAGTTCAATACGTCATACGGACGACTACTCACTTGTTTCGCCAACACCTTAGGCGGACGAATACCACGAAATGGTTTTATCTTCATAACCTAGTCACTAAACACTAAACACTAAACACTAAACACTAAACTACTTCTTCCCCTCCTGAGGCTTATCTCCGCCCATGGTGCATGAGCCATTAAATACTGCGTTAGGCTCCACCATCAATGTCTGGGTATTAATTTCGCCTTTCAAACGACTAGTAGCACGAAGCGCAAGGGTATATTTCACATTGATCTTGCCATCCAATGTTCCCATGATTTCGGCACTTTGACACTCTACCGTGCCTTTCACCAAGCCTTGCTCACCAATAACCATCTTACCAGAGCATTTTACATCGCCTTCGATGGTACCATCAATACGGATATCGCTATCCGTAATCACTGTACCTATAATCTTACTGCCTGAAGTCAATGCATTATATAATGCACCAGTGTTTTGTTGATTTGTTGCCATATACTTTACTTTCAAAATTATTTACTATTTTTTAGCCTGCAAAGGTACTACTTTTTTTTGATTCCACCAAATGTTTTGTCATTTTTATATTTACCTGCGACACCGCTTTGTCCCGAAGATATCCCGAAGATACCCCGAAGATAGCCCAGCATTACGCTAAATGATCATTACAGTTTTTTAGCACGGTTTTGCCCATTTCCAGCGGTTGTGTGTCCAAAGCCAACGTTCAGGTTGTTGGCGTATATTAGCCTCAATCAGACTAGCATACCTTAGCGTAATCGCGTTCTCTGGCATTGCCATAGGATCATCTGTAATCACCTCAAAATGAATACGATAATATCCTCGTTTTGGTGATGTAATATTGGCATATACGACCCCTAAATCAAACTTACGAGCCAGCACCTCGCCGCCATCTAAGAATGCAGTATCTTGATGCAGAAAAGTGGTCCAAGTATGGGCATTGCGTGGTGATGGTTTTTGATCGGCAATCAAACCAATCACAAACGGATGATTAGCATGGCGCAATTG
Organism: uncultured Bacteroidales bacterium; assembly: GCA_937901225.1. GTDB lineage: Bacteria > Bacteroidota > Bacteroidia > Bacteroidales > Paludibacteraceae > Colicola. Next base: position 11,830 of record CALCGX010000040.1, read on the forward strand.
TACCAACTTACGCAATAGCACATTCTTTTCCACACATTCTCCACCTCGTTTGCTACGCAAAACCAACATCGCATTATCCGCTTTAGCATTCTTTTGCTTGCGATAGACGTTGTATTCGACGATGGACTTATCCTGAAATTGTTTGCCCACATCCGCAATCCATTCCCAATTGCACACATGCCCAAGATAAGCAATCACGCCGTGTTTCTTACGCGCCAAATCCTCCAGCACTTCCATATTCTCAAACACCACCCGCTCACGCATTTCCTCATCACTCACGCGGTAGCCATAGATAATCTCCACCAGTATATCAGCAAAATGGTGATAGAAGGCATTGATTATCATATTGCGCTCCACCTCCGACTTCTCAGGGAAGGACAAAGTGATATTCTTACGAACCAACTTCAATCGATATCGCACGACGTACCTCACCAATGGATAGATGAGATAATCCGCTAATAGATAGAGGATTGGCAGAGGTAGCAGACTGAATATGCGAATCAACAAGAGCATTTTGTTTATAGAATCGTTGGCAAATAAACAAAGAAGAAATACGTCACTGGCACAGCCAATAGCAAGCTATCAAAACGGTCCAACACACCGCCATGACCAGGCATGAACTTACCCGAATCTTTGACACCCAAAGTGCGCTTGAATAGGCTCTCCATCAAATCACCCAATGTACCGAACACACCGCCAGCCAAAGCAAATAACAAACTATTCATCAATGTCATATCCCCCATCCAGCCTACACGGAAGAACACGTAACCTGCTATCAAATCAAACACGAATCCGCCTATCAATCCTTCCCACGATTTGGCAGGACTCACACGAGGAAACATCTTGTGATTACCACCCTTGCGCTTTGCCATTAGGCTGCCCACGATATACGCACCGCTATCGTTCACCCAGAGCAAAATAAATAGTGCCAACATCAGCCATTTGCTGTGCATCAACACACCATTCATCAACGCAAAAGGCAAAGCTATCATCACCTGTCCTGCACATAGATTGCCCCAGGATTGAATTGGCTGTACTTGCGGACGAAACAGATGGGAAATGAGAGCAAGCAGCATGATGGCGATATATGCCACCAGCAAACCACGCCAAATCCAATCGCCAAAGAAGAGGAAATACAACGTACTATACAGCAGTGCATTCGACATCATGGCATAGGTCATTGTCTTGATATCAGACCCCACCAATGCATGAAATTCACGCACAGCTAACGTGCTGACTATCATAAACAATATGCCAAACAGCAAAGGATGTCCACCAAAACAAATTGGCTGCACCAAAATACCACCAATTACCAATCCTGCATATACAATTGCAGACAAGGTGCGAGTAATAAAATTATTCATACTTTTGAAGTTTTTATCCAAATAATTTGCAAAGGTAACAAAAAAATCGTAACTTTGCAAACAATTTCACAAAAACATATCATTATTATGGCAAATTCGAATATTGAGCTCAGTTTGATGGATGCTGAGGAGAAACAACAATTGGAGTATATCTGGAATCTTATTCCAGCAGAAGATCGCGAAGGAATGACCCAAGCAGATGTACTAATGGTACTGGATTTGATGGACGATTATCTCGTTTCACAAGGCTTGCTGCAAGAAGAGGACAACAGCGACGAAGTCACCTACTTAGAAGGAGAGATTGACGAAACAGAGCAACTCAATTACCTCATCGAGCAAACCAAAGCATTGGGACGTCCATTAACAAGCGAACAATTGCAACTCATCATGGATGGTGAATTGCAATTCGGCATCGAACAAGGATACTACGAAGAAGAATAAGTCAACTGCCAACTGTCAACTGCCAACTATCAACTGCCAACTGTCAACTGTTAACTATCAACTGTCAACTGGGCAATGGTCAACACATAACGACGATTCGTATTGTCAAACGATGTGAATCGGGTGTTTGGTGCAGCAGAAAGCACCTCATGCAAGTCAGAGATGATACCTGTGGCTTGCATTTTTAGTACCGCCTCTTTCTTTGTCCACAAGCGTGTGAATGCCCAGTCTGGATCATCGGATGATAAGATAGCTGCTTGCTCGGCGGGATTCATGGTCTTGTGCATCAACGCCTCCTTAAATGGGCGCACCGACTCAATATCAATGCCTATTGGTTGGCTATCCACAGCTACAGCGATACCCTCCTTGCAATGCGAGATGGAGAAATACGGTCCGCCCTGAATAGATGGTGCACCATATTCATTATATTCAAAGACTGGCTGCTGAATATCGCTCCCCCACTCTCTCAGCAATTCGCATAAGAGTTCGTAAGACTTTAAGCAGCAGTATTGACCAAAGAGATGTGAAAAACGCAAGGCTTGTTCCCGCCGTTGATCAGACACCAATGGCAGCAGACGAGCCACCTCCTCTGCACAGCACTGCTCCATATCATCGAAGATGCGATAAATCATTGACTGCTTAGCTGTTGATGATTTTAGAAGATTCGTAATTTGCGAATCAGGCGCAGCAAGCATGTTGGTATCAGTGCCACAAAAAAGAGCAAGATCGTGTTCCATACTCCTGGCACCGACACTTTGGCACAACCGCGGAACATCGCATTTACACCACGGCGAGCCAAGTAGTCTGGTTGCACGATATAACCTAACACCAAGCCCATCTTGGTCAACCACGGACGGATATTATACAAGCCCGTATTGATCGCCCCTGGTGTCACGTTGGTAACATATACGCCTTTGCCTTTCAATTCGAGATGGAGTGAGCGCGTGAAGTTTTGCAAGAACGCTTTGGTGGCACCATACGTACTCAATCGCTGCACAGCTATGTCGGCTGTGATGGAGCACATGTTCAGGATATACCCCTTGCCACGTTTCACCATTTCTTGTCCGAAATAATACATTAGCATCGCAGGTGTATGCATGTGTAGGTTAAAGATGAGTTGGTTAAATGCCTCTGAGTCATCCAAGAAGTCACGGTCGTGATATACCCCAGCGTTGTTGATCAGCACTTCTACCTCTATGTTTGCCTGCTTGCAGTAGTCGTATAGTTCTTTAGCAGCGGTTTGTGTCCCAAGGTTTTGCACCAGTGCTACCACTTCTACTCCGTATTCTTCCCGAATAAGGTTTGCTTTGTCGTGAATAGCTTCTTCATTGCTGACTATTAGGAGTTTGTATCCTTTTTGTGCCATTATTCGGGCATACTCAAATCCACACCCCGAACTAGCTCCTGTGATTAGTGCGTACATATATTTTCTTTGACTTTAGACTATGAACATTCGAGCATTAACTCGTTCTTTTTCGCTGCAAAGGTACAATAATTTTGTGATACCTACAAGAAATAAATGGCGAAAATCGTATTTTTATCCAATTTCGCGAATAAATCTAATACACGTTACCTTCAAGTTTCGCGACCTGAAGGAGTGCGACGGAACGCACTCCGAGCGCAGCGCCCGAAGAGTTCCCACTTTGAGGAATCAGCGCAAGCATAGAACAAAATAAGCACATCTATAGGAGATCTGTGGGCTTTCTATGGGCAAAAGTTCAGTTTCCGTTTTTTTTATGCGCTTCTATAATAATGCTGCACAAATCTTCGGCACGGAAGGGGTTTTGTGCCGAAGATTTGTAAATGCTGTATAATAGAGTTATTAGTTTATATTTAAGCGTAAAATAGGAAAAGCGTGTGAAAATACATGCAATTTTATAGGAAAAGCGTGTGGTTTTTGTGAAGAAAATATAGGAAAAGCGTTTTTTCCTCTTGTGTAATTCAAAATAAAGTTGTATCTTTGCAGCGTTTTTTAGAATAATAATATATGCTACAGCGTAAATTTACAACAGACTTATCCCGTTTTTTGCAAGAGGAACCCGATAAGATTATGCTCGTCAATGGAGCCCGTCAGATTGGAAAATCTTACCTAATCCGCTATGTGAGTCAGCAACTATTTGCCAATTACATAGAGATTAACCTGCAAGAGGACAAGGAAGGTGCTCGTACCTTCGCCAATGTACATTCGGTACAGGATTTCTATGTGCAGTTGGGTATCTTTGCTGGACAACGCTTGGGGAGTCGTGAAGACACAATTGTGTTTTTAGATGAGATACAGGCATATCCCCATTTGCTGACATTGCTAAAGTTCCTCAATCAAGATGCACGGTACCGCTACATAGCCAGTGGCTCGCAGTTGGGTATTGCTTTGAAGATGACCCCCTCTACTCCGATGGGAAGTATAGCCATCAAGCAGATGTATCCCCTAGATTTTGAGGAGTTTTTATGGGCGATGGGCGCTAACACAGACTCTATTGCTGCGGTTCGTTCGCAATTTGAGAAACGCGAGTCGGTGAATGAGTCAATGCATGATTATCTATTGCGATTATTCCGATATTATCTAATCGTGGGTGGTATGCCAGAGGCAGTCAACCAGTTTGTGCATAATCAAAACATAGCGAAAGTGCGTGCTATACAGCAGGATATCATTGAATTGTATCGCATAGATGCTTCGCAATATGACGAAGAACAAAAATTGAAGATACGCACTATTTATGATCTCATTCCGTCGATACTGGAGAACAAGAAAAAGCGTGTGGTCTATCGCGATATTGAGCATAATAAAAATAAGCGCTATGAGCACTATGAGGAGGAGTTTGATTATCTGACTGCTTCTGGTGTGGCAATGGCGGTGCGTGCTATCAGCAATTCGCATTTTCCTTTGAAGGAGAGCGAGCAGAAGAATCTATTGAAATTGTATCTCAATGATGTAGGGTTGCTAACATGCTTGTTGTACGGAATGAATGCGAATGCTATTTTAGAGGATATCAAGAGTATCAACCTAGGAACTGTGTATGAATCGGCTATTGCGCAAGAATTACATGCGCATGGATGTCCGTTGTTCTACTATGATAATAAGAAGCTTGGAGAGGTGGATTTTATTATTGATGATTATACCAACTTATCTGTTCTGCCAATAGAGGTGAAGTCTGGTAAAGACTACTATGTGCATAGCGCATTGGATAAGTTTATTGCTAATGAGGATTACTCGGTGAAGGAAGCTATAGTTCTTTGTAATCAACGCGAGGTAGAGATTGATAAAGACGGAATTACATACTTGCCAGTTTATTATTCTATGTTTATTGCAGGAAACAAGAGCACGGAGGATATGATTCTGTCTATACCGAAAATGCCTGAAAAGCCATAGTACTCGGTAGTATATATGCAACACGCGGGAAGTGTAGTATTTACTATGCCTCCCGCGTGAGTGTATTTTTTTGAAAAAAGTTTTCGAGTGCCGAATAATGATAAGTTCCCTTCGGGCTAGGCGACCACTTCGCGACCACTGTAGCACATCTATCGCCTAGTTGTGCTCTATCTGTGGCGATTATCTAATATTATTTGTGCCTCCATATATTATAATAATGCCGTATTTTCGGCATTTTGGTAGTTTTGTGCCGAAGATTTGTGAATTTTGTTGTAACAAGGTACTTAAAGCAAGCGGGAAGCAATTGATTACAATTCTTCCCGCTTGATGTTTTTAAACCAAAATCGGTCATTAGATTTAACTAATGTTATCAAGTGATTTTTGAGTAGATTACCTACCTTTACCGTTACCACTACGATACCACTACGAAGAGATAAGCATAGGATAAGCAAGGGATAAGCAAGGGATAGAGATTACACAACCCTTTCCACGGACTCTCTGAGAATATATTTATAGAAGTCCATAGATAATTCTCAGAAAGTAAGTCCAAAAATCTATCTCCTTGATAATCAGCACTCCTTTTTCAATACACAGTATGGTGGAAATGACGTTTGTGGCGGAATGGCGGAGATCTAGTCCGCCACTTTCGCCACTTCCGCCACCTATCATTTTCTTAACTATGGGTTAACTATCAGTTACACAAAAAGAAAACTAAAGTTACCCCCTAAAACTTAATTGAATTTATAGAAGCAAGTATGATACTTGTCTAGAGTTCTTCTGTGAGCAACACTTACTATTGTTGTGTTGGAAAGACATTCTAATAAAAGCTGAAATAACTTATCTTCCATTTCTTGATCCAATGCAGAAGTTGATTCGTCCATAAATAAATAGTCTGGTTTCAGCAGAATACATCTTGCAAAAGCTAAACGTTGTTTCTCTCCTGGTGAAAGTTTTTTACTCCATGTAGAATCATCATCATATAGATTATTTGCATAATGCTTAAGTCCACATAAAATCATCACTTCTTCACATTGTTCTTTAGAAAATAATTCACTAGATTTTGGATAGCATAATGCGGTTGCAAGATTAGCTAAAGGCAAATAAGGTTCTTGAGGTAGAAACATCATCTGTCCTATAGGGAGTCCTATGCTTCCTTTTCCGTATAACCAAATTCCAGATATTGCCTTTAATAAAGATGTTTTGCCTTTTCCTGAGCCTCCTTGAATCATCCATTTGCTCCCTTTTTCCACAAATAGATTTGGGATATTGACGATCGTACGACCATCATTCAATGAAAGAGCTAGATCATTAACCCGCAACGAGCCATCCTTCGTATGATAAAAATCTATGTTATGAGACTTATCAATATTAAAATTATGATCTAATTCTACGAGACGACGACATATAGAACGTAATGAAGCTAATCGTTTATATTGAAAAACAAACCATGCAAATCCTACACGAATACGTGTAAAGCTCATAGTTAATTGCATAATGGATCCTAATGTTATTTGTCGCGAAAAATAACGTGGTATGATTACCAAATAGGCGAGTAGCACTCCAAATTCAGTATAACCTTTTTCTACAATTGTAATTTTTCGTGTAAAGTACTTAAATTTATTCCAATTGCTTTCTATATTGCTAAATAGACCTTTTAGAATTTTGCGTTCAACATCTCCTGCATTACTGATAGCAATCTGAGAACTATTCTCCCTTATTCGCATCATTGAAAATCGGAAATCAGATTCATATAACTGTTGCTCATATTCAACATTTACTATCTTATTCCCTGTTTTTTCCATAATAATAGAAGCAACTATTGCATAAATGATTGACACCCAAAGCATATAACCAGGTATTTGAATTGTCCAACTGGAAATATTAAAGACCAAAGTCCCTGATATCCTCCATATAATAATAGAATATGTTGTTAGTGTCACTAAATTAGAGAAAAAACCTAAACTTAGATGCAAACATAGATCCACCATATTTTTTAAATCCTCTGAAATACGTTGGTCTGCATTGTCTATGCTATGCAGTTGTTCAATCTCATGAAAAGTTGAGTCGTTAAGCCAACTTTTCAAATAGATATGAGTTACCCATTTACGCCACTTCATCTGAAGTGTTTGATAGAGATACACACGAGATGATTCAGAAATAATACCAATAAATATTATTCCTAAAAACTCAGCCAGCAATATCCATACACTATCTAATGCATAATCTTGAAACGCATTGAAAAAACGTTTATTCCAATTGGTCAACCAAACGCCTACTCCAACTATCCCCATATCAATTAGAAAGACAGACAAGAATAAAAATCTTGCCTGCCATTTCTCTTCGGAAAACCACCACGGTCTAACAATAGACCATGCTTCTTTTAGTTCTGAAAATCCAAAGTTTTTGTGAGCAAAAGACATTAGTCTAATTAAAATTTACATCTTAAACTTAATGTATAATTACGAGGATCACCAAAGTAATCACCATTACCGCCTAAGCGTGCATAATATACTTGATCACATATATTATTAACATTAAAGTGTACAGAAACATACTTACAGATATCATACGAAGCAAATGCGTTTAACAACGCGTATGCTGGTTGATTGCGTTCAGGAGTTAAAACAGATGCATAACTTTCTGTTTGGAACATCACATTTGCTCCTAATGCAAATCCTTTCATAACACCAGACATGAATCGGTACGAAGCGAAGAACTTAAGAGTATGCTCCGGCTCTACTGGACTAAATGCTAAACCTTCATCCCCATCTGATGACTTTGAAATATTTGTATGTAAATATGTATATGACGCCATCAGTTCAAGACCTTCGCAAGGATATGTTCGTGCTTCAAAATCGACACCCAAATTCTCTACACGTCCAGCATTAATATAAGCAGGTTTAGGACTAACTTTGTATGCACGTCCATCATCCATCATATAGAATAAAGCAACATCAAAATTCAACCTGTTATTCAAAAACTGACTCTTCGCTCCTACTTCTGCTTGATGACCTATACGAGGATCAAGCATACTTCCATCTTCACGCTGTAGAGTTTGAGGAACATGGATGCTAGAATAACTCGCATATACAGAGACTGGATTAGTCGTGTACATAAGGGCTGCAAATGGTGTAAAATGGTATTCATCTTTTATTGCCTCTTGCCATTTTGCATCTGCAAAATTATACATATGCGCATAAACAGATCCTAAACGTCCTCCTAATGATACACGTAAGTTGTTGAAAAATAGCAAACGGAATTGAGCATATAGTCCACCCTGAATAACTCGCATCTTTGAGTGATTTAGCATATCATATGGAATCTGAAAATCCGGAACATTAAACGGATCACCGAATTTTGTTTTATAGTATGCACTCAAATATTGCTTATCATCCACAAAATGCTCAAAATTAAAACCGGCTAAGAAATTCTGTTCCCATCCAAACATTTTGAATTTGCCATTTACATTGGCTGCGCCAGAGAAACGAGGAATTTGTTCATCGTTATACCCTCGCAGATAATTAGATGAAGTATCTGCCAATGTTACAGTTCCTGCAAAACCATACTTATTCTCCTGATTTTGTCCACGCCAATTAAATTTCACATCTAAATTCCACTTCTCTGCCAATTTTTGCTCATATTTAAACAAAACCTCATGTGTTTCCCATTTTGTATAATCCCAATCTGGGGTTGGATTAAAGTGTCTATCCACATCTAGATGATTACGACTTGGGTCATCTGATGTTTCTCTCATGGCAGGTAAACCATTATATAGTACATCACCATTTGCTTTTTGGTAAGCATAAGACACGCTAAATAATGATGACTTAGTCGCTTGCCATTCTACGACACCATAAGCTCCCATTTTGGTAGCATCTGATTTATCATAAAAGAACTCTCTGTCATTGATAAAGAACACCCATCTAGTATTTAATTTTCCATTTTTGAGGATAGGAGCATTTAAATCGATTTCACCACGAAAATTTGACCAAGATCCTACACTAGCCAAAGTATTTACTTCTAATTTTTGATGAGGAGTTTTTTTAACTAAATTTATGATTCCACCTAATGATGATCCATCTGGCACACCCTGGAATATTCCCATAGGACCACGTAAAACCTCTACTTGATCATAGAACGACAAATCCAATTGTTGAGAAATTGCAAGTGCATTGTATGATGGCAAGCCATCATTCATTACACTTAAACTATATCCACGAGATTTGTACTGACTACGCATATAGTCATTTGCAATAGTAGTTACACCTGTAACATACTGCATCGCCTGATCAATTGTAGTAATATTCATATCAACCATACGAATTGGATTTACAACTGAAACAGATTGAGGAATGCTTCTTAATGGTTGATCTTGTCCCATTAACGATACGTTTGAAACGTAACGAGCAGACACAACTACCTCATCCACTTCATAGGTTTTCGTTGTGTCAACAGTCGATTCAGCATATACGGATATCATTCCGCATAAAATCAACAAAATACAAAGTAATTTTTTTTTCATACCTAAATTTTATTTAAATGTTATTTTTACTCGTTAAAGGGCTTTAGTCCACAACTTTTGATAAACTTCTGTATATCAGTATAAGAATCATCATTTATCGCCTCGTTAGATTTGCCATATAAATCCTCTTTTAAGATCTCTGATATATTCAGCAATTCATTTGTTAATTCTAATGTGAGTTCATACAATTTCCCATTAAACTCATCCGAACGACATTTTTCTGATTGTACTACTTCCGTTTTATATGATAAAGACAAATTGAGAGTTCGATATTTCTCTAAGATATTTGCAACAATTGACATTATCTTATAAAAATTATTATCGTTCATATGAACTTTGATATATGCAAATTTGAAAATCAGTTCTTCTAATACCACAACATTATTATATGCTAGTCCTTTATTATCTTTAATGCTCTGATCGGTTAAACGTATTATATTCTTCTCTAATGTCTTGAAGAAATTTGAATAAACGGCTTGTTTTTTTTCAAACTGACTAGCAGAGCGTTCTTTCATTCGATCATATTCACTTTGTCTGTTGAGCAACAAAAAAGTAATGGCTGTAGTGATAACAATACCAATAATAGCACTAATCATTGCGGTAAGACCTTCTGATATTGGAAGCGCAATACCAAAGTTATGAATAGTAAACAATCCGATTGCTAAAACTATAACAACACAGATAATGATAACACCATCTTTAACAAGAAGTCTATTTTTTATTTTCATAATTATTTTACATTAGTGTCCACTAAAAACTATCAAATTATTCTTTTACTTATTGTAAATCATTTAGTTTTTAGTTTTAGGAATATTACTTTAAGTTATACCACATTGTATCACCACATCGTACGCACCGAACTTTTACCCGAGTTATCCATTTATTATCCTTAAAAACTTCTTCCTCATCTATTATTTCTAGATCATGATAAAAACAATTCATACATCTTACAGTCCACTTTGCTCCATCTCTACGTATTGTTGTGCTTTGGGACAATTGAAGCAAATAATAATATATTCCTCCTAACACAAAGAATGCTACTAATCCACTCTAAAATCCATTTTTTTCTAATGTTTTAACTAACAACCTAATTGGGATACAAAAAAAGCGGGACTGCACTATTGCTGTTCCGCATTTCGAGGCTCTGGTATTGCCCTAGTATCCGAACAAGCAACACCGAGTCCACGCCGATATGTACAACCGCACACACCTATATACAATGTGCACGGATACGAATATACATATCCCGAGGACATCAAAATGCTGCAATGTGTTGGATACTTATGAATGTACCAGATTCCGAAATGCCAAGCACAAAGCGTATTTGACGCCTTTATTATGTCTTGCAATTGCCCACCCTCAAAGACATAACCCCAAGGCGTGGACTCATTACGGGTGCAAAATTACAAATTTATTTTGAATTGTGCAAATATATATACAAAAAATCCGCCACCTATGTCCGAAAACATAAATGGCGGATGTGTTGGGATAGATTGAAAAGAGAAGTCAATCTTAATAAAACGCACTTTTGTGATTGGGAGTTCCCTCGGTGTTCTTTGGTTCGTCTTTGGTTTCTCCTTGGTCTTTTACAAGGAGGTTACAAAGTGCGCACAAAGGAACGAAATCTTAATAAAAAATCCTATGAACAGAAGAAGACGATGAGCAATTGTCCCCCCATCACACGCAGGAACATGGTGAGCGGATATACCGTGGCATAGACCACCGATGCTTGGTCGTTGTGCGAAGAAAGACTCTCTGCATACCCTAACGCTGGGGCACCCGTCATAGCACCTATCAGCAGACCTACCACCTTAAAGAAGTTGATCTGCATTCCTTTATACGCTATCAAACCTACGACTACGAGCGGTATCATGGTAATCAACACACCATACACCACCCACATATAGCCGCCATTCAAAATGGTATTCACGAAGCCATCACCTACACTTAAGCCCACCGCAGCCAAAAACAACGTCAAACCCACCTGACGCAACATCATATTGGCACTCGTCGTGGCAAAAGTCACCATACTATAATATGGGCCGAAGCGACCAATCAGCAACGCCACAATCAGCGAGCCACCTGCCAAACCCAACTTGAAGGACTGGTTCATACCTGGTATCGCTATTGGCAAAGACCCCAGCAACACACCCAAGAAGATACCGAAGAAGATGGGCATCAGATTAGGCAAATCCAAACGCTTGAGCTCATTACCAAACATCTCCGCCACATGGCGTACATCATCTCGATCGCCCACGACCATGATACGATCGCCCAATTGCAATACGAAATCAGGCGTCGCCAACAACTCCACACCCGCACGATTGATACGTGTGATGGTGGCATGATAGCGATGGCGGACATCAAAACTGCTCAAACGCTTACCATTGCACTCCGTGCGAGTGACTACCACACGGCGAGAAATCAAGTGGTCGGAGCGCTCACGACCACGAAAGCCATAATGCGTCATCTCACCTAAGACTTGTAAATCCTTCTCATGGCGCTTATCACTCACGATGCGAATCACATCGTTAGGATATAACACCGTTGTTGCATCTACCAATTCATCGCGTCCATCCTCATGCGTTACGCGGCTGACTAACATCTTATCCACGGGGCAAAGGTCATGCAATTCCTTCAGTGTGATTGCATGATCTATCATCAAACGAATATCTACACAGATTGGATCATCATCCGACACATGCTCTTGGCGTAACTTCTCATCTTCTTGACGCAGGTTAACACGACAACAAAAACGAATCAACTCAAAGGAGAGTATCAAGCCGACTATACTCAAAGGATATGCCAATGCATAACCCGTAGCAATATCGGGTGATACCTCACCGAACAAATCTGCTGCTGTCTGCTGCACGGCACCCAAGGACGGCGTATTCATCACCGCACCCGACATGATACCAGCCATGGTAGTCATCTCGATGCCTGTGAGATAATGCAACGCGATTGCTATGCCACAACCCAACAGTACAATAGTAACTGCTAGGAGATTCAATCGTAAGCCATTTTTGCCAAAGGGAGCAAAGGATGGTCCCACCTGTAAACCAATGGAATAGACAAATAATATCAATCCAAAATTCTTTGCAAAATGGCTGACTTGCGGATCAATTGAAATGCCAAAAGAAGAAAGGATGATTCCAACAAATAGTATCCATGTGATACCCAACGAGAAGTTCTTAATGCGCAAATGCTCGCCTGCCCACAGACCAAGGCACACAGTCAGCGTGAGCAACACAATAGATTGCGTAACTGAAGGTGTCAAAAATAATTCTCGTATGTATTCCATATTTGGTGTTTAGTGAACGCCCTTCGGGCTACTGTTTAGTGTTTAGTGATTTGATTAGTTCTACCAACGCAGCAGTGACTGCACGCTGGGTGATTTGTTCACGCTCGCGGGCTACGCCAAAATGAAAACATTTGGCTATTGTACCCTCTGGCATCGCCCATGCTATCCATACTGTACCAACGGGTTTTTCGGCGGTACCTCCTGTAGGGCCAGCAATACCTGAAGTAGCTATTGCATAGTCGGTTTGCATCAAGGCACGAGCACCTTCTGCCATCTCTCGAACCGTCTGTTCGCTGACAGCGCCCCACTCCATCAAGGTGTCATGCGCTACACCGAGCACTTGCTCTTTGATACGATTATCATAGGCCACCACCGAACCCATGTAATATGCCGATGATCCCGATTGCGCATTCAGGGCAGCTGCTAAACGTCCTCCTGTACAACTCTCTGCCGTGGCAATGGTTTGCTGACGTTCTTTGAGCAAGTTGCCTAAGATTGTTTCAAGAGGCAAGTCTTCGGTGGCAATCAGATAGTCGGCTATTAATGGTTTTAGAGCTGCTAATTGCCTTTCTATTTCTTCGTTGCTTGCTTCGCCATACGTGCTCAATCGCAAGCGAATAATGCCATCTTTGGGCAAGTATGCCAAGTGCATGCTTGCTGGTAAAGCATTCTCCCAGTCTTCAATGAGGATAGCCAAGGTGGACTCTGCTATACCAGATAATAAAATTGTTTTATGAACAATAGATCGCTGCGCTGTAGATGGTAGATCGCTGCGCTGTAGATCGGCTGCGCCTGTAGTTGAAAGATATGGAAGGACTTGCTCTGTCATACCGATTTTCATTTCAAATGGTACTCCTGGAAGCGCAATAAGAAGTTTTTCGTTTCTTCCAAAAACCATAATCGGTGCACTACCTACTCTATTTGGAAGTATCGTAGCACATGCAGGAACAAGCCATTGGGTAGCGGTCAAGCGATTGAGTACATCAGGACGCTCCTTATACAACTCGTGTATATGCTCACGTACGCGCGAGTCTTCCACTAAGGTAGTCCCGAAATACTCACACATCACATGTTTGGTGATATCGTCTTTGGTAGGGCCCAATCCACCAGTAGTCAGCACTATATCAGCACGAGAGAAGGCCTCATCCAAAGCAGATAAGATATGTTCACGATTATCGTGTACGGATGTAATCTGATACAAGTTAATCCCTACCTCGTTGAGCTGCTGTGCCATCCAAGCAGAATTGGTATCTACCACCTGCCCTATCAGCAGTTCGTCGCCTATAGTAATGATTGAAGCAATCATTTGTTTAGTGTTTAGTGAACGCGGCGTTGCCGCTACTGTTTAGTGATTTGCATTTTGTGGCCAAACCAGTAAGTAACTTGGCCTCTGTATCTATCAATTTTTCTATTTCATTGAATTCATCATTCGAAATATAGCCGAGATCACACGCAACATCCATTTGTGCTAAGACTTCCATCAATGAACCATATGCAATCGTGAAAAAATGAGCTTGGTCTTTTGATGAAACACGGCCTGTACCTTCTGCTATATTTGATGGCAAAGAAATCACTGCTCTACGTAACTGATCACATAATGCATATTGCTCTTCTCGTGGAAACTTTTTCAAAAGTTCATAAACTTTTTTAACCAATTCTTTTGCGTAGATATATGCATTCAATTTTCTAAAACTATTCATATCTCGATAAATCACTAAACACTAAACAGTAGCCCGCAGGGCGTTCACTAAACTGAAGCGCTTCCAGCGCGTTTCCATTCAGAAGCGACTAACGATAGTTCATCATACCACTCTTGTCCAAAACGACGGATAAGTGGTTCTTTAAGGAATTGATAGATAGGCAGATGCAATTTCTTTCCTAACACACGCGCGCAATGGCAGATATCCCAACGGTGGTACTCCACCCCAATCATATCGCCTACCTTATTGAGGCGGATAGGATACAAATGGCATGAGATGGGTTTCTTGAAATCAATCTTGCCTGCGTTGTATGCTTTCTCTATGAGGCAATAGCACCAACCATTGTGATCGGTACGTGCAAAGACACAGTCTTTGTCATTGACGATAGAGGTCACCTTCTCTCCCGAAGGGTCGAGGTAAGATAGTCCTTGTGCTTCTACCACGGCTCTTGCTTCTTTGGTCATATCAGGAAGAATAATCGGCAGTATCTCGCGTATTTTCTCCTCCTCTTCGTCGGTAAGCGGAGCGCCTGCATCCCCCTCGATACAGCAACATCCACGACACTTGTCTAAATCACAACAGAAGTCCTTCTCCAGGACATCTAAACTGACTAATGTATTCTGAATCAAGAACATAATCTAGAATAATAGCATTCCTTTTTCAATTTGCTTGCAAAGGTAATACAAAAAATGTATATACGCAAAAAAATGAGCATTTTTTTGCAAAAGAAAGAATACAGAAAGGTACGAGGGGAGGGAATCTTAATAAAACGCATACATAACGCTAAAGACCACCCCAAGGCGATAGGTTAGAGGTTAGAGGTTAAAGGCGGGGAACCAAAAGAGCCACCCGAATGGATGGCTCTTTTGGTATTATTATATATAAGGATTATTCCTCGTTGCTCCAACTTGTTGAGAGCATGCGCAGGTAACTGCGGTA
>CALCGX010000041.1 GCA_937901225.1 uncultured Bacteroidales bacterium
GGTGCAGATTTCCGTTCGCAAGCCGAACAAGCAGTTAAGAATGTGGCAGCAATCCTCAAAGCAGCAGGTACGGATGCTAGCCATGTGGTAAAGACGACTGTCTTTTTGACAGACATGGCTAATTTTGCCGTACTCAACGAAGTGTATTCTACCTTGTTCTCGGCTCCATTCCCAGCGCGTTCTGCTGTGGCAGTAGCAGCATTGCCTAAGGGCGGATTAGTTGAAATTGAAGTGATGGCGGTATTAGATTAACCACCATTTTGTCAGTCTCAAAAAAGTGGCACGATATTTGTCGTGCTTTTGGTGTATGAAACGAATTAAACTATTTTTTCTGTTCTTATTGCTTGGCTTCGGGGCACAAGCGGCGGTATATACGCCAACTTCTTTGCCCAATCCCAAGGCACACGACATTAATAATTATGTCTGCAATCCCGATGAAATCGTGGATAGCAGCGAGGTCCGATTTCTCAATCGCCTAGCGCAGCAACTCGAGGATTCTACTCTGGTGGAGCTATGCGTAGTAGCAGTGAATAGTATTGGTGAAATGGACGCTTTTGACTTCTGCTACGAAGTTTTCCAGCGTTGGGGAATTGGCAAGAAAGGGAAGAATACTGGAGTATTGTTGTTCTTGGCTGTGGAATCGCGTGACGTACGCATTATGACAGGCGGTGGCATTGAGGGTGTTCTCACCGATGCAGTGTGCAACGAGATCATTCAAACCGCAATGATGGCGCCACTTCGTAATGCCGATTATTCGGATGCCATGGCGTTAGGTGCGTTGCGCATATATGAGGTATGTATTGATGGTGCTGCGTCTGAAGAACTACGCCAAATGACATCGGCCACCAATCGCTATCATTATGCCGATGAATCCGAGGAAAACGAACTTTTTGAGTTGTTATTAGCAGGGGGCATAGTGTTGGCATTGCTTGTGTTTGCATTCGCGATAGTGGCTGTACCCAAGAAATGTCCTAAATGCGGCAAACGCGGCATGCACAAGACTAATGAACAAATAATCACTCGTGCAACTACTAAGAAAGAAGGATTGGGCGTGCGTACCTATGTATGTAAGCACTGTGGGCATCGTGAAGATAAATCCTATGTCATTCCAAGAGAAGTACCTACAGTCATTATTACTGGCGGAGGTTCTCGTGGAGGCTTTGGTGGGGGGAGTTTTGGCGGTGGATTCGGCGGAGGCAGCACCTTTGGAGGTGGTGCAGGAGGAAAGTTTTAAATGACAAGATTATACAACTCTACACAATATTAAACAAAACTTTACAAGATAATTATGAATAAGAAAACCGTAACATGGATTGTAGTACTGGGAGTACTGGCAATCGTAGTCATTTGGGGCGTAAGTCGCTACAATGCTATTATTACCGCAGAAGAGAATGTAAATACTGCTTGGTCGCAAGTAGAAAATCAATACCAGCGTCGTGCGGATTTGATTCCCAATCTCGTTGAAACCGTCAAAGGTTATGCGGCACATGAGAGCGAAACGTTCGAAAGCGTGATTGCTGCTCGCGCTAAAGCGACACAAGTGGTGGTTGATCCTACCCATGCAACCGCAGAGCAGATTGCAGCTTTTCAGGCTGCACAAGGCGAACTCACCCAAGCGTTGGGCAAACTGATGGCTATCTCGGAGAGTTATCCTGATTTGAAAGCTAGCCAAAACTTCTCTGCATTGCAATCGCAGCTTGAAGGTACAGAAAACCGTATCACAGTCGCTCGCAACAACTTCAACGAAGTTGCTCGTCAGTTTAATACTCTTATTCGCCGTTTCCCAACTAATCTTATTGCCAATGCGATGAATGCGGAGAAACGTGCTTATTTTGAAGCAACTGATGGTGCCGAGCAAGCCCCTAAAGTGCAGTTTTAATCACTAAACACTCAACTAAATGGATATTCTTCTCATCGTTTTAGGCGCAATATGCCTCTTGTTGGGGCTTATAGGTTGTGTGGCACCAGTATTGCCAGGTGTCCCCCTATCGTATCTAGGCTTATTGCTTTTGCACTTTACTGATCGCGTGCAATTCTCCTGGCAGTTTCTTGCTGTATGGGGAGTGGTCGTGGTAGTCATTCAAATACTTGATTATTTTATTCCAGCATGGGGAACAAAGAAGTTCGGCGGTACTAAATATGGTGTATGGGGTAGTACGATAGGTCTATTCGTTGGACTTTTTATGGGACCGTTAGGTATTGTGGTAGGTCCCTTTATAGGTGCAGTTTTAGGCGAGTTAATCTATTTTAATCGTCATCCGCAAGAGACTGCTACACAACCTCAAAATACCAATTTTAATCGGGCTCTTCGTGCGGGTTTTGGATCGTTTATAGGTCTGCTAACGGGCACACTAATCAAGGTTATCTGTTGCGGTGTGATGATTGCCTATTTTGTGAAAGAATTGATATAATTGGCATTAGATTAAATAGATAACAAGAGGCGGGATATCCCGCCTCTTGTGTGTTATTTATTGGTTTAATGCTTCTCTTACTGCTGTTAGTATAGGTTCCACGCTCATTGGCTTACCTACTGCACCGCGCATCCATGCATCAGGTGTAAGGCAACCTTGTTGATAGATACGCGTATATTCTTTGGCCCATTCTGCTTGGGTGGTGCATTGTGCTAAATGCTCTTCTAGCTGATATTGTACTAAGTTGCCTATCGGATAGGCTGGTAAATATAATGCATATCCCACCATGTGCGAATAGATGGCTAGTAATGGACTATCCTTTTCGCCCAAGACAGGAGCGTAATACTCATTCCACACATCGCTAGCAATGGCAATTACTGCTTCGCGCAGTTCAGCAGCAGTAGCTTTTTGATTGGCGTATAACCATTGCCACATGCGCATATCTACTAGGCTAACGCCCATAATTTCGTACATACCCCAAATAAGGTCGAATATTTGTTCTGCATTTTGTGATGTTTGTAGATTTTTATGTAGCAGTTGCAAGTCACGTTCTTGAAAAAGGAAAGCACTCGCCTCGGTGAAACCCGTATTGGGAATACCTGCCAGGGTGTAATAGTCCATGTCGTAGAGCGAAATAACTTCTTCTACATTATGTCCAAACTCATGTACAGCGATGTTGTATCCCTTATAATCCATACCTTTAACACCTACGCGCGTGCGCAAGCGTGCGGGTTGCTCTCTACCCACACAAGGGCGAGCATGACCAGAACCGCGAGCGGACTCTACAACAATATGCGATGCCACTTCTTTCGCTTTTTCGGGTGCGAATCCCAAGTCCTTTAGCATGCGTGGTATATCTTTCTCGAAGGCTTTGGCATCGGGATAACGCATTTGAGTTTCAGCGGTTAGCACATCTTCGGAGATATTGCTACGGCTCTTGAATCCGTCGTACCATATATCATATGGACGAAGATCACGACCTAAACGTTCGCGGATAATTCTTGCTACTTGCTTCACCTCGTCCGATTGGATAAGTTGGGTGAAGAGTGCTTCGATTTCTTCAAAAGGAATCTGCAAGTCCTCGTTGAAGGTGCGCAGTACATGTGATGGGGCATCCGGACGATGCTTATCTATCGCTTGCAAAGCATGGAAAATATTGATAATTTGCTGATAACGTGTGTCTGGCTCACGGCTGATATCCACTTTGAGCTTGATGTCTGAATCGGGATTGCCACTTACATCGTTGGTCGTAGGGCACCAGAGTAGTTTATCATTGCTTACTACGCAATTAGGTATTTCTTGGCGGATAATACGCAGCATCACTTGGTAAATCATCTCTTGTTTTTCGTGAGCGTGAGGCACGGTAGCATAGTTGGACTTGAGTTCATCGCGCAGATTCCAATGCGAGAGCAATGCCATTGGTTCTTGCCACAGTTGCTCGCCTTGTTCATTGCGCAGGCAATGCATCATAATATTGTATCCAGCAATATAATTTTCTGCTTCACTGAGTGCTTGCGAATAGGTGGCCATCACTTTGCCTGGTACTCGGTCGGTGAATACATCACCAAGGCGAGCATATGCCCATTCTTGGCGTGACCAGTCTTTACCCAACGTATTTTTCTCTTCGAGTGAGTAGTGCGGGAAGTTCAGCACGCAGATATGAGCAATTTTGTTGGCAAACATATCCTCAGTGAAATGCGCCATGGGACTATATCCGCTGATAATCCAATCCACTTGTGTCGGCTCACCTTTTCCAAGAAGGGTGGTAGGTTCTTGTAGCGTATTATTTAGCATGTCGGCACTCTGATTGCATTGCTCAATGATATACGCCAAACGATTGTAAAGCATTTGTTTTTCTTCGCAAGTGCCTGCATACGAATGACTTACTAAATCTTGGAAATCAGCTTCAGAACCATCATTCTCTTGCCATAGGGTAGCCACTTGCTCTACGCCGCGTGTGACAAGGGCTACGTCGGCTTCGGGATGCGCTGTGGTGATAGCTGCGATACTTGCTTGGATAGTTGTGTCACTAATCATAATTTGTTTGTGCTTGGGCTGACAAGCTGTTAGTAGTGCTGCTATGCCCAGAAAAATAATAGGATATTTCATTGTTTTAGTTATATTTGCGCACAAAATTACAACAATTTTTGCAAATACGAAAATTTATTTACAACTTTTGCACGGTTTTTGTATCTCTTTAAACAAACCAACCATTAAACCTATTAACCTTAACTAATTTTTTTACGACAATGAAACACAAGTCTACTTTTTTTATCTTCACGTTTGCTTTCTGCGCTACGATAGCATTGCAGGCAAATGATTATGTGATGCTGACTCCGCTGGACACGGCAGCATTACCGGCTATTCCAAGTAAAGATTGTGGCGGTAATATTGTGCGTTCTGCTCTTGACGGTAATGCCATGTGGCAACACGCACTCAAGCAATTACAACGCGAACACTTCTCCGATGAAAGCGTGTACAAACTTATGGTAAAGCTATATCGCAATACCCACAAGCATTATGTTACCTTCCCAGTGGCATACTGGAGTACGGATCCACAAGGAGACTCGTTGTTGGTTTCTGGACGCGTGTACTTACCCAAACGCCGTTACCTAAATGGTATCGTAATTGCTAATCACTACACCATGACTGCGGATTCAGAACTACCAAGCAATATGCTTTCGATGGAAAGTGTTTACACCATGAAGGGCTATGCGGTCATTATGCCAGACTATGTAGGTTATGGACTATCGCGCGATGAAGTACACCCTTATCTGCATTGGCGTAGTGCAGCGCATACTGCAGTGGACTTGCTGAATTGTATGCCTGAACTCTTGGATTATTATGGCTACTCATACCCAATAGATGTGCTAGTGACTGGCTATTCACAGGGTGGGGCAGTGGCATTGGGTGTGACACGATTGTTGGAGGAATTAGATAGCACTTGGATAGTACGCAAACTCTATGCGGGTGCAGGTCCGTATGACCCTGCAGGCACATATCTATATAGTATGGAACGTGATGAGATGGGTATTCCTGCTGCTATTCCGATGATTGTCATGGGGTTGAGCGATGCGTATGATGTGGAGGTTGAATTAGAAGATTTTTTTCTAGAACCGCTATTATCTAATTATGAGGATTGGATATTGTCAAAAGAATACACGGTCAGTGAGATTAATCGCCTAATGGGCTCTACAATCATGAGCGAATTGATGACGGAAGATGCGCTAAGACTAGATAGTCCGCAAGCAGATATGCTCTATAAACTATTGCTACGGAATAGCAATGTGGGGTATGATTTGCAATCACCTGCCTATTTCCTCCATAGTTTGGATGATGAGGTTGTTCCTATGCTGAATACAATCAACCTACAAGAGCAGATGCCTGATGAAAGCGGGAAAACCTACGATTATAACCACTATGGCTCACATATGGCTGCTAGTGTTCCATTCATGCAGTATGTTTATCAAGATTTATAATCCAATCCTTGTGAGGATTGTCTATCATAAATTCACCTTAACTTAAAAACCAAACAACTATGAAAAGATTTTTCCTAATGGCTTGTGTTGTCGGCCTGTTCGGTGCATGCGATGCCGCATCCAACATTGACAACAGTACTGTAAAATCAGTAGATTTGGATCGCTACCTAGGTAGTTGGTATGAGATTGCTAAGTTCGATCACAGTTTTGAACGAGGTTTGGACTATGCGATGGCGCGCTATACCTTGCGCGATGATGGCAAAATTGATGTCTTGAACACGGGCATTAAAGATGGACGCGCAAAAGATGCTAAGGGTATCGCTAAAACGACAGATGTTCCGGGCTTGCTACGTGTTTCCTTCTTCGGTCCATTTTTCAGTGATTACCGCATTATGATGTTAGATGAAGACTACCAATATGTGTTGGTGGGCGGTAGTACTGACAAATATCTGTGGATTCTATCACGTACACCCGTATTGGATGATGCCACCAAATCGCTCATTCTAGCCGAAGCAGATCGTCGTGGCTATGATACCAGCAAACTTATTTGGGTGAAGCAAAGCGCTCAATGATACATTTAAGCGATGTCATCGTTTGAGGATTCGTCCATATACGATTCGGGTAGCGCTTTCTTGGTCTTAACGCCCATATCACGTAAGCGATAGCCTGTATCGAGTACACTACGGGAGCCAATCATCAACTGATGGTTGGCTTCTTCATATGCTTTGGTGGCTTGTTGCAGACTCTTCTCTACTTTGCCAAATTTCTCGATGAAACCGTTTAATCTATCGAGTAGCAACCCTACGGTCTGGAATACCTTAGCATAGCTCTTATTCTGTTCGATCTGACGCCAAGTCACATTCACAATGCGTAGCGCTGCATACAGATTCATCTCGCTGACAATGAAGATACGATCTTTGAGGAAGGTGTCGCGCCAGAGATTCTTCTCATGTGCCATAGCCACTTGCATTGCGCCTTCGTTAGGGATAAACATAAACACGAAATCGGCTGATTTTCTGCCATTTTCGATATACGCAGCATAGTTAGCACGGCGTAGTTCGTTGATATGATTATGAATGCTAGTCAAGATCTCCTTGGCATACATCTCGCGCTCATCATCAGTCTTAGCATGGACATAATTGTCGTAGGAAGTGATAGTCATCTTAGAGTCGATGATCACATCTTCCTTATCATCTAAGTGCAGGATAAAATCAGGGCGCATGATCTTATTCGTCTCTTCGTTGCGCAAGGTTTGCCCCTTTTCATCGCGCAAAGTGGGTTGATAGACATAGTGAATACCCTCTTTAAGTCCCTGACTCTCCAACATCTCCTTCACTACCAATTCGCCCCAATCGCCTTGCGATTTAGGTTGATAGAGTAGGGTTTCTACCAATCGGTCTGCTCGAGTTCCGATAGATTCGGTCTTTTCTACAAGATTTTTGATACTCTGCTCAAGACGAGTGGTAGTATTCCCATGTTGTGTTTGGGTGTCCTTCATCTCTTTCTCTAATTTAGAAATGGTCTCTTTGAGAGGATCAATGATGGAGGACATCTGGGTGCGGTTGGTTTGTTCCAACTTCTCGCTGCGTATGTCTAAGAGTTTTTGGGTAGTGTTGGTAAGTTCCGCTTGTAGAAACTTGATTTGTTCCGCCAATTTCTCATCAGCTTGTTGGCGAGTAGCCTCGTTCTTTTCTTTCTCGTACTTGAGTTCGAGTTCTTTTTGCGAGAGAAGAAGTTTGGTTTCTTGGACTTTTGTTTGTTCCTCGGCAAGCGCTTGCTCGGCAGTAGTCAGTTGTTGACGAACATGAGTAAGCTGTTGGCGCATAAGCCAATATACCAACGCTCCCACTGCTACTGCCAGGAGAATTCCGATAATAGATGCAATAATGATTTCCATAGTCTAATTATTAAAAATGGAGCGAAGACTCGCTCCATTTTTATCTGTTTGATGAATTACTTTCTTGGAGCAGAAACATAGGTTGGATAGAATACTTGCTTAAGGCTATCCGCTATATTATGGTGATTCTTAAGTATCACATTCGCTGGGAAATAGCATTCGCCTGTAATACCAGGAATGCTACGATTCAGGCGCAACTGACGGCAAATCTCGTTGCCCTCGTTCCAAGCCGCAGCCATCTTTGGGTTACCCATATGGTAAGGCGCCATACCGATATACACGCGGCATTTGTCAGTAGCATGTTGTGCCCACCAATAAGCAAGTGTTTTGTAATCAGCCACTTTCTTACCAATCTCCCAATAGAGTTGTGGCACTACATAGTCAATCCAACCCTTCTCCATCCATAGAAGGATATCGGCATAGAGTTGGTCGTAGTTCTGCAATCCATTGGTCTCGCTACCGCGTGGGTCGTTAGCTTTGTTTCGCCAGATACCGAATGGAGAGATACCAAACTGTACATGAGGTTTGATGCTCATGATCGTGTTGTGGACTTGCTCAATTGCCTTGTTCACATTATCACGACGCCAATCACCTACATTGTCGAAACCACGTGGGTCGGCAGCAAACACTTCTGCATCAGGAAACTCCTCGCCAGAGATTGGATAAGGATAGAAGTAGTCATCCATGTGAATGGCTTGGATATCGTAACGAGTTACCAGATCAGCTACCACTTTGCACAAGAAATCACGTGTCTCTTGCAAGTGTGGTGCGTAATACCATTGTTTACCATATTTCACAAACCATTCTGGGTGCTTGTGATACATGTGGTTTGGTGCTAAATCTTCAATATTCATCGTAGGAAGAGTCACACGATAAGGATTGATCCATACGTGTACATCAATACCGCGCTTATGCGCTTCCGTGCATACAAACTCCAATGGGTCGTAAGTGGCTGCCTCTCCTTGTTTGCCAGTCAACCAATGGCTCCATGGTTCCAATTCTGAAGGGTAAAGCGCATCCGCAGTTGGACGAACTTGATACACGATAGCATTGAGGTTCATCTTCTGGAATTCATCCAACATGGCAATCATATCCGCCTTTTGTTGCTCATAGTTGCCGATAGCTGCTTTGGTAGGGAAGTCAATGTTAGCTACTGTGCTCACCCATGTGGCACGAAAATAAGGCTCTGCTGCAAAACTAACGCATGCAATAGCCACACAAAGAGAGGTTAAAAATGTCTTTTTCATTGTTTTATAGTTTTTAATTTGTTCATTATCTAACTTCTAACAGCCGAAGGCGGTCTAACTTCTAACAGCGAAGCGGTCTTCTAAAATATCCGCTGCGCAAAAATCGTGAGATAGTCTATCCAGTTTTCCCATGAGTGTCCGCCAGCAGACTCGTGGTACTCGTATGGATATTGTTTCTCATCCAAGTATTGGCGATATACAACATTGTCTTGATAGAGGAAGTCGTCCACACCGCAAGCAATCCAGTAGAGTTGTGGGGGATTGGCAAACTGTTGCGCTAGTAGCGTCTCTGTCTGCTGGTAAGCAGGTTTATCAGATAATGCCAACGCGCTCATCTCGATGATGCGCTCAGAATGTGGCTGCTTGGTGTGAGGCACATATAGCGCCGAGAAGATACCTACATAGTCAAATGATTGATTGAGCAATGCTGCGGTGTGCATGGTATGGAATCCACCCATAGATAATCCTGCAATGGCGCGGTGCTGTTTGTCGGTGAGAGTGCGGAAATGCGCTTCTGTCCACGCGATGAGTTGGCTAAAGTTCTCCTCAAAAGTACTTTCCATCCAAAGACGTGATTCAGGGGCATAGTATTTTCCTGTTTGTTCGAGATAGCCGTTAGGCATAACGACAATCATCTGCTGGCACAAATTATTGGTAATAAGCGAGTCAAGGATTGCTTTGGCTTTGCCTTTAGTTAGCCAACCTGTCTCGTCATCACCGCTGCCGTGCAATAAATACAACACAGGATAATCCTTCTCGGAAGTGGCATATCCTTCTGGTAGATAGACTGCTACACCTGCTTCTCCAATGCTAGATGGATAGGATGTTACGATTACTTGACTTGGTTCAATGGTTTGTTTTGCCTTTGGGCAGCATCCTGCACACGCGATTAGCAGCACGAGTACGAGGATATTCAGAGATTTGTTTTTCATGATATTTAGTATGTATTATTGGAGTACGCACAAATGCGGTGCAAAGTTACTACAAAAAATGCACATACGCAAGTAAAGCGAGTAAAATATGTAAAAAAGATAGACAATCTATCTCATACGATATTTAACACCTCACTTAAGCTTGCTTGGGAATGAGGTGATGGATAGCGGATGAATCAGGTATCAACCGAGTTAGGAGAAAGTTATCTGTTTGTTAATTCGCCTTCAAGTTACCTGCGGGTTAGGCGACCACTTCGCGACCACTGTAGCACATCTCTAGGACTTCTGTGGGCTTTCGGTGGCTTTCTATAAACGTGTCTCTATAATGCTGCAAAAATCTTCGGCACGGAAGGGGTTTTGTGCCGAAGAATTGTAAACATTGCTATAAAAAGACGCTTAAAGCAAGCGGAAGGTGTTGATTATCAACGCATCCCGCTTGGGTGATTTTTTTGTTATTTTTTTCTTTATGCTGAAGATTGTGCCGAAAGTTTTGTTTTGCGTATCGGAATTTATTGTTTTATGTGTTTGCTTTTAACAGATTTGTATTGCTGTTGAAATTTATCTAACAATAGCATACAAGAGTGGAAATTTTCATTCTTGGTTTTTGCAGGGTCGGTTTCTGTATATGCAATATACATCACATCATGTGACAACATGGCATCTACCATATCTTGCCCAAAATACACTTTTTCGCTGATAGATTCTTCAGATTGAATCTCCAAAGCATCTTCCCTTCCAAACGATGCACCATTTATATCGTCTATGCCGTTTGAAAAAGCAATGGCTACAAATACAACAGGATCGTCAGGCAGTGTAAGTGTCAAAAAATCATTTTCGGGCGATAAGAGTACATCAAGAATGCTAACATGGTTCGCGTCGTCATACTCTTCATACTTTATTACGGCTTGATTCAAACATGAATAACCTAATGTTTCTAATGCTATTGTATCGTAATACCAAGTAGTTATTATATTGGTAAATGGCATTAGTAGTGTGTCGATAGTAAAGGTCACTTCTTCTGGAGTATTGATAGTTTCATCCATCATCAATTGTAACAAGGTGCCTGCCAAACTCTTTGCGCCAATGCGAATGTTTATATCTGGATGATGTTCCACATGGCATTGCATCGTGTCAATCAACTGGAGGATATCATCTTTCACTTCCATGATTGTGCGCGTACTATCTAATGTGGCATGGAAGATGTGAGTTAGCGTGAAGTCGGTTATGTTGTCTTGCTCAGAAGATGTTACAGGTTTGGTGCAAGAGGTAAGAACCAAAAGAATTACAAAAGGAAAGATAAATAGGGGCTTCATATTACGGAAGAGTAACAGTGTTTTTTACAAATGTAATTAAATACAAAATATCTTGATTATATTTTGAATCCTCCTGATAATTGAAGATAACAACGTTCTTCACAATCCGAATCTTCTGGTGCCCACCAATTTGCTAAAGATAAACGTAGTAATGTCCCTTGTGGAATCTCTTGTACTGTGGCGTCTTCTAAACCAACATATGGCATTTGAAAACCAGAAGGGAACCTTGTTGCAGTGTAGTGATAATATACTTTGCCATTGATTTCATTCTTGAGTATCAAACTATCCGAAATCCAAAAACAAGTACTAAATGAAGGACATGAATCTTCACTTATATAGAGTTTGCCAGCAGATGTGAAACGCAACTTATCTTCAAAAACACTCATGAGCGACCCTTGGTACAGAGGAACATCACTCTCGTGCAATACCTTTATCAAATCCTGATTATTAATTGTTTCACCCGTAAATGTGCGAGACAATACAGCAACATCTTCAGAGTGAGGCAAAGGACGATAATTAGTATATTCATACTCAAGATCCCAAATCTGTAGTAACTCATATGGACAATCTTGAAGTGTTTCATGAAATCCGTCCTCGTTTAACAAACGTATAGATTTCTTCTTATCTAAATCTATCGCCCCAACGCAAACATGGTTGTGCTGCATTTTGGTTTTAGATACAATTAAAACTCTTCCCATGACTACAAGTGTTTGACAGTAAGATTATATTTTTGGTTAAGTCTATTTGCGACGATAGAACGATGGCAGGCATATGGTGATTCTTCAACACAAAATAGAACTACTCTACAAACATTTAAATTATGTAGTTCTTGCACTAAATCATCCAAATTGTACTTGTCTAAGACATCGGATATATACAATCTTGTAAAAATGTTCCCTAATGTTTTACGTGTTTTCTTACTATTGCCACTGCGTATATCTTCTTCCTTTTGAGCGGTTCGAATTTCTTTCGTCGGTGCAAGTTCTATAATATGTTTATATTTAATATCTAATTTCGCTAATTTTTCTTGTAAATACGAACTATTTACAAATTTATATTGACTTCCACGCACACCACGACGTTGTCGTATATCTAAAAATAAATCAACATCATTCTTCGTCAATTTATCAAAAAATACATTTTCAGTAGAGTTGTAAACTCCTATAGTATAAATTTCCAACATAGCGCTTGGTTAATTAGTCAAACTGAGAAAAACTACTTTGTTCGGTTGGGATTAAATATGTCTTTCGTGAAGCTGTTGGTGCAACTCCAAATAAATCCATCGTCCCCCATCCTTCAGTGGCTTCTATGTCTAAATCTTCTTGTGATTTAGAGACATTGTTTACTCTATGTAGAACAGGAATATGGTTATCAGTTAACACTTTACCTATAAGTTTATAGCGATGGCACATTTTGGGATCTGCCTCGCTACACATAATCGAAATGGGTATATCACTTTGTGAAGCTTTAATTAGGCGATTTATTCCTGCAATGAAAAAATCCTTTTGTGCTACTTTGCTATAATCCACTTTACCGTTTGTATAGCAAGTAGGATCACTAGGCAATCCACCAAGTACATCTCCCATATAAACATAAGTAATACCATTTCTTTGCAAGAGTGCCTTTAGAGGTTCTTGATTAAAATGTGTACTCCATTTAGAATATGGTTTACTACGGATATCAATTAGGTACTTGATGCCAAGAGAGTTTAATTCTAAAAGAAACTCTTCAAATGACTTATTCCCATGCCCTATTGTATATATTACTCCCATAATTTAAGTTTTTTCTTTAGCATTACAAACCGCGTGCAAAGTTACAATTATTTTTTGAGATATGCAAGAGTGAATCATTATTTTGATGATAAACTTTATCTAAAAAATCAAATAATTACTCTTTTTATCGCCTACTATGTATGGTTCTAACTGTGGCTTGTCCGTTAAATAATCTATTACTTGTTGAAGTTTTTGTAATTTTAGATTGATATTCTTGAATTTATCATATTTACATAGAGAATTGATTGATAATGTTGTATCGGGTTTAGAGGGCCCTTCAAAATAATTGAAAGAATCACGGCTCTCAAAGTGTTTATAGTTTGTTATAATGTGTCTATCATGCACTATTCGCTTGTATTCTCCAAGCAAAGAATCACACTTGACAAATGTAACATTAGGTTCTATTCCTATTTTAGTCTTGACAATCCTTTTAATGGTGTTAATGAGTCCTGAATCACTTTGCTTACTTTCTAAAACAAGTCCTTCTGCAGTAGCGAATATAATAATATTGGTTGGGATATGTTGAGATTGCGTTAAAATTTCCAAAATAGAGTATATATTTGCATCTTTTATTGCATCATTTTCTGAGAAGATATATTTATCAACGATTATTATGTCGGTACATAAGGACCTATTTTCATCAATAATGTTCCAATCGTCCATTTCTTGGCTCAAATAATCACAGGATAGTTCGCTTTCTTCGATAAATAAATTCTCTAATATTCTAACTTCATCACCTTGTTTGGATGGGGATAATAAAACTTCGCACAAATCAACTGATCGATCGTTTACGGTCACTATACTACAATTAGAGACCATATAAATATCCGACAAACCATTTTCAAGTGGATTCTCTTGATTTTGACAATGATTTAATCTCAGTTGTGGTATTTTTGCTGTATATTTTATTGGTTCTGATTTTCCTCTGCCAGTTGTTAGTTGGGCAAGAAAATGTTTAACTTTTTCTATGTCAGCACGTTTTAAATTACAGATGAGTGAAGAGTTATCAAAAGTACACTTGATATTTAACTCTGATTTCAACAAGCGAAGCAAATCATCCCTATTGGGATGAGAATAATATCTCTTTATGAATGATACTAAATGCTCTATGTCAAAATATATATCCATAACGCAATTACAATGTTTGGAATGCGAGGTTGGTAGCTTCATCGTAAAAACCAGTACCAAAATCATTCTCAAAATTACCATCCTTACGATATATCATTTCATAAGGCTTGTCATTTTTTGGAATGTAATATACCTTAAAAGGATTATCAAATGGAGGAACATAATACTCACACGATTCACGTTCTGCTTCATTACCAGCATAAGCCTCTGCTACTATGACTTGCGTTTTACGTATCAAATATTCGCTATGTGTTTCTATAAGAAACATTACTCCTAACTGTTTCCATGCATCATAGAACAAATCTGCTAGTAAAGATTGATATGCGGGGTGTAAATGATTTTCTGGTTCCTCGATTGCAATAATCGTGTAAGGAGGACATGATCCTTCTTCGCAAACAGGAGCACCATGTGTTACGATAGAGAGTAATACTGATACTAATTGTGTTATGCCAAAACCCATGTCTGCTAACAATTGACCTGTATTGTCTTCTTCTGACTTGTAGAGTCGCAATGTGATGCCCAATCCATCATTTACACTTTCAAGCTTAATATGATGAGCAATGTCAAATTTTTGAAGCCATTTGTTAAGAAATTCCTCTTTAGCATTATTAACCATATAATAACTATTTTTTATAGAGTAGGTGTATTCTTGTAAAATGTTTCCAAATTTATCGGACAAGTTTTCAAGTGTGTATAAACGTTGTACGGTGCAAGTGTCCGAAGAAATGTAATGACATTGTTTGGGCTGATTGATAGGACATTTTGGCAACAGAGTATGTTCAATGATATCCATAACATACATTATGAACCAATCGTAAAATGGATTCGTAAGCTTTGCATAAGAATAATCTTCACCCAATGATGGACATTGAAGTATAGCGGATAATGCCAAGTCCTTTTGTCTATAGGAGAGCTGCATTAATTTATAAGCTACAAACTGGAAATTTATAGTTTGCTTTTTATTAACTATTTTGTGTGCGTATTTTTTTGCAAAATCCTTATTTCGCAATAAACTTTCTAGAGCCTTTTCTTTATCTAAAAAGTCCCCGTCTAATGCAATCTGTGATATGTGTCGTAGCGTAGAGAATTGATGGATCTCTAATAACAATTGATCATTTAGTAAACTCGTGTGTACATGCGAATTAGGCTGTAACTCCAAATCTTTATAATATTCATTAAAGGTTAGAAAATCTGATTTCTCAAAGTCATTAATGATTAAATCTATTTCTGAATCTGTTTTTATTTGTTCGTCTAAAAGATTACGAACTTCTGATTTTGCAATATCTCCAATAAGCAATAAAATAGGACAATAATGTATAATCCCACTTTGAATATGTTTTTGCAAAAAAGGGAGATGTTTTTTCTTATCATAGCTTATAGTTGGTCTATGAATATTTTTCTCTGGAGCAGGGCAAGGACGATGACCTTTTTTTACCCAAGTAATATAGTCTTCAAATAAATATGATGGATTAAATGTTGTAATATTTTCAGTTAGTACAGATTTATATGGATTATCTCCTCCTTTGGGCAATTTTGTAAAATCTAATTCTAGAATGGTATTACCAGAAGTGGTTATTCGAACTATTTTTAGCCAAGCATCATTGCTACTGTCATTTGAGTCATTCCCAAATACATATTCAACTTCTAACGGTTTAGAAGTTTTTCTTATGAAACCTTTACTATTGCATGTATAGGTAAAATGAATACATCCATCATTCTTTTCATTATGATTTAAAACAGATGTAAAATCACCTAATTTTAAATTGTATTTGTGTAACCCCAACGATTCGCTTCTAATATCAAAATTTTGTCCTTGAGTACGAAGACGATCAATAAAATTATAAAGTAATAGCAAAGCTTTGGTTATTGAGCTCTTTCCAGAACTATTGCAGCCAGTAAGGAATGTGAGAGGTGCAAGGTCAAAAGTTGAACCTTCTTGATCAAAAATGCGGAAGTTTTGGATTTTAAGAGAAGTGATAGCTGCCATAATTAATAAGGATATTTTGTGTTCATTTTTCGTTTGACGGTGCAAAAGTAGTGCATGTTTGTGCAGTCTATTTGCACAAGCGGTAATGGATTATTATTTTTTGTATACTTCGTATAATTTTTGTGCGTTTTTGGTCATTTCTTCTCGAACGAATTGCGGTTCAAGTACCTCTACATCACTTCCAAAGGACAAGAGTCGTTGATAAAATTCTTTATTAGGAACAATTTCTAATTCTATTATCCCCTCATCTGCTCTACTATTTCGTTGACTTTCGTGCATTGGTTTTGACAATACATAAGGCAGACGATGCGCTGAGAAACGAAGCAAAATCTTTACAGATATATCATTTGCTGATTTGGTTACACCTATAATATCTTCAAAATATTCTTCAAAGTCAAGGGTCGTATTAGGAATATATGTTTCAGTAGTATGCTCAATCTCTTGAATGCGATCTAATGCCAGATTTGAGATATTTTGATATACACCATTCGTTGTTAATCCAAACATAAACCAACGACCATTATATTGCTTTATATAATAAGGGTGTACGATGGTGGCATAAGGTGACTTGTTAAACGGACGATAAGTGATTTTGAGCGCTTGTTTGTTGATAATTGCCTCAAACAATGGGCTGAGGTGTTGCAATCCATCAACATAGTTGTTGGTGTCAAAAGCTATAATATCTTGCGTGTCCTCTAACTCAAAATGATAATGTTCTTCCAATTGTTGCATCATCTCTTCAATTCGTTCAAACTGAGGCAATCCGCGAAATTGTTGCAACATGAGCAACATAGATTTGAGTTGTGATAGTTGATGCTCATTCAAATCTCTACGCCAAATAGAATAATTTGGATCTGCATAACGATAATAACGACGACCATTGATACGGGCAGGCTCCTCGAATAGAAAATCCCATCCGTTGTTGTATTGCATATCGTTGATGTCGTTGAAAAGAGTACGACGACTGATAGCAGGTGCTCCGTTGGCATCTAACTCACGATTAATCGCAGCAAGCAAATCCTCGGCAAAGTAATAGCGAGTTCGGTCGCTAAAGCATTTGTCTAATGCTTGATAACGGATAGTTGCTAATCGTGTTCTTGGCATGGTTAGAGGGTTGTTTTGGTTTTGATTGCAAAGATACTACAATATTTTAATCTAATGAAATTTATTGCATAATTCGGCAATTCGCGGATTAGTTCTCGGATTCTAACTGAAAGAGTTGATCAAAGTCGGATTGATATAAACGGTCTTGAATAACACGATATTTTTCAAACTCACTTTCTGCAAATGCTTTCGCCACTTCCGCACTTATCTTGCCCTTGTCTTGCAATACCGCCTCATCATTAAACTGCAAAAAAGCATCCAACTTCTTTGCCCAATCTTCCATCGTCATAGGTATCTGCTTCTTAGCCTGACGCTCTGCATAATCCAAATACATCGTAACAATCTGATTGAGGTCGTCTAATTCAACCAAAGACAAATAATTCTTAGCCACACTCACATCAGCACGGACAATCTTGCCATTAGGAGCATTCTTCCACGATGTCAAACCCATGTGCTCCTTCTCCGCATTGGCACGTTGCATAATCACCTCAGCAGCCGTATTACCATGAATAGCAAAATGTAACTTATTCTGAACCGTTGCAAAAAACTGCTTCGTAATCAATGCATCTCTATTGTAATCCACCGCAGTAGCATAAATATCCGTTATCTTCTGATAGAACTTGCGTTCGCTGGCACGAATCTCACGAATCTCATCTATCAAATGGTCGAAATATGCCTCGTCAAAGATTTGCCCGTTCTCCAAACGCTGTTTATCCAATACATACCCTTGAACAGCAAAAGTCTTGAGCACATTAGTCGCCCATTGGCGGAACTGCGTAGCACGAATTGAATTGACTCTATACCCGACGGAAATAATAGCATCTAGATTATAGAAGCGCGTCTTATATACTTTTCCATCAGCGGCAGTTGCCGAGGATTCCTCGGATACTGAATCTTTATTGAGTTCGCCCGAAGCAAAGATATTCTTCAAATGTAGGGCAATATTATCTACCGAGCAATCAAAGAGCTGCGCCATCGCCTTTTGTGATAGCCATACATTCTCATCATGCACACGTACTTGGATGGTATCCTCTGCATTCTGCTTGGTAAACACCAAAAAGTCTGTTGTACTATTACGGATTTGTATTGTCTTGCTCATTATCAATTAGGATTTTAGTTAAAGACACGCTTTAGCCTGCAAAGTTACGGATTTTTTCTGAGATATACAAGAAAAATCGCATTTAGGAGCGATTTTTCTTGTGTAGGGTGTAAAGTGTAGCGTGTAAAGCGGGGACTATGTCGCAGTTTAGAGGATGGCGCAAGGTGCCTACAGTTTAGAGTTTAAAGGCATGCTGTATCCATTCGTCAAGCACCCCATAACGCCGCAGGCGAGCGTTATCGAGGCCCCGCTGGCTAATAAACAAAGCAAGGAAACATTTTTAGGAAATGAGTCAACTATTTTAGGAATGTAGTCAACCGTTTTAGGAAAGGAGTCAACTTTTTTAGGAATTAAGACAATCTTAATAAAAAGCCTTTTTTGTATTTCGGAGTTCTTAGGTCGTTCCTTGGTTCTTCTTTGGTTCTTCGTTGGTCTTTAATAGTGCTCTTAAATACAAGGTACAAAGGAATAGAATCTTAAGAAACAGCATATTTAGCATACCTCCGATCATTCTCTAAAAGAGTCAAAGGAATCTATGAAAACAAACTGATTTAGCAAAATATTCGATTTTATTTGCATATATCCAAACTTTTTTGTACTTTTGCACCCGAAATTGCGTGAACTCCGTTTTTGTGGATAAAAGAGTTTCAATATTCCACATGCGTTGCGCTATTTCAATGAAACCCTGAAACTTTGAAACAATTTAACTAATAAACTAACTAGAATTATGATTTACAGCAAAGAGGTACAGGAAATGTGCCAAGTAGCTAAAGGACCTAACCACGGTCCAGCTCCAATCCCAGAAGAGGGTAAGTGGGTGAAAGCTAAAGAGATCGCTGACATCTCTGGTATGACTCACGGTATCGGTTGGTGTGCTCCACAACAAGGTGCATGCAAACTCAGTTTGAACGTTAAGAACGGTATCATCGAGGAGGCTCTCATCGAGACTATCGGTTGCTCAGGTATGACTCACTCTGCTGCTATGGCAAGCGAGATCCTCGTGGGCAAGACTATCCTCGAGGCACTCAACACTGACCTCGTGTGCGACGCTATCAATACCGCTATGCGCGAGTTGTTCCTCCAAATCGTTTACGGACGTACCCAATCTGCTTTCTCTGAGGGCGGTCTGCCAATCGGCGCTGGTCTTGAGGACTTGGGTAAGGGTCTCGTTAGCCAAACTGGTACCTTGTTCGCTACCAAGGCTAAAGGTTCACGTTACCTCCAATTGACCGAGGGTTATATCACCAAGCAATACTTGGATGCTGACAACGAGACTTGCGGCTATGAGTTCGTTCATATGGGCAAATTCATGGATGCTATCAAGAAGGGCGTTCCAGCAGAGGAGGCTTTGAAGAAGGTTACCGGTACTTATGGCCGTACAACCGAGGAGCAAGGCGCAGTTAAATTTATTGATCCACGTCATGAATAATAAGAAAGGAGTAAAACTATGATCCGTCCAGTTCAATTCGAATCACAAGATCGCCGCGAGAAACAAGTACTCGCTGCGCTTAACGCACATGGTATTGCTTCTATCGAAGAGGCTAATCAAATTTGCGAGCAATACGGTTTGGATCCTTACATGACTTGCGAGGAGACCCAAATGATTTGCTTTGAGAACGCTAAGTGGGCTTACGTTGTAGGTACCGCTATCGCGATCAAGAAAGGTTGCAAGAACGCTGCTGACGCTGCTGAGGCAATCGGTATCGGTTTGCAAGCATTCTGTATCCCTGGTTCTGTAGCTGACGACCGTTTGGTAGGTCTTGGTCACGGTAACTTGGCAGCTCGTTTGCTCCGCGAGGAGACCGAGTGCTTCGCTTTCTTGGCAGGTCACGAGTCTTTCGCTGCTGCTGAGGGTGCTATCAAGATTGCTGAGATGGCTAACAAAGTGCGCCAAAAACCACTTCGTATCATCCTCAACGGTCTTGGCAAAGATGCTGCTATGATTATCAGCCGTATCAATGGTTTCACATACGTACAAACACAATTTGACTACGCTACTGGCGAGTTGAATATCGTGAAGACCAAAGCATATAGCAACGGTCCACGTGCTAAGGTGAACTGCTATGGTGCTGACGATGTACGCGAAGGTGTGGCTATCCTCTGGCACGAGAACGTAGATGTATCTATCACAGGTAACTCTACTAACCCAACTCGTTTCCAACACCCAGTAGCTGGTACTTATAAGAAAGAGCGCGTATTGGCTGGCAAGCCATACTTCTCTGTAGCTTCAGGTGGTGGTACAGGCCGTACTTTGCACCCAGATAACATGGCTGCAGGTCCTGCTTCTTATGGTATGACTGATACTTTGGGTCGTATGCACTCTGACGCTCAATTCGCTGGTTCTTCTTCAGTACCTGCACACGTTGAGATGATGGGCTTCCTCGGTATTGGTAACAACCCAATGGTAGGTTGCACCGTGGCTTGCGCTGTGAACGTAGCGTTGGCATTGAACAAGTAAATCCAATAGGCGCTTGCGCCGTCCTATAGCGCAGCGTCCTATAGCCGATAAAGAGACACTCCTTGCGGGGTGTCTCTTTTGTTTTTCACATCCGAGGGGCGATGGAATAATAATTCAATGATGTTTTTGTAATACTCTGTTAATATAGTTTAGTATTAGTGTACAAAAAAATCGCCCCGAAAGGCGATTTTTATTTTATTTGAGTCCCAATTTCTTGCGGATGTCTTTAGGAATGGCGTTCTTGTGCACCAACACATCGTTGGTCTTGTATTGCATATACGCCTCCGATACGTACCATATACCTTTGTATTCGCTTTTCTTGGTTCCCCAAGAGTTCTTGACCATGTAGTAGCGTTTGCCGTTTTGGTCTTTGGCAGTACCGAAGATTTGCATACCATGGTCATCGGTGTTCTCCCAACTGTCGTAGGCAGCTTGTCGCATCTCTTGAGTAATAGTCTTTTCAGGCAGAGGTTTCTTGGTCAATTCATCACGCTTGTCTGTAGCAGACAATCCCAACCAACGTGCAGCATCGCTGCCAGTCAAGTCTGCTGCTTTCTCCTCCTCAGGAACTACGCCCAATCCCTTGCGGGTGAAGCACATTTCGCTCACGTCAGCACCCCAAGCCAGGGTGTAGCCTTCCGCCAATGCGTTGTCGATGATGGCCATCATCTCATCAAGTGGCACATTGTACATCTGATCCATACGCCAGTTGTCTGGCACCTCCAATGCGAATGTGGTGTAGAACGGATGGTGGGTATAGCTCGTGATGCTAACATAATCGTCGGCATTCAAACCTAACTCCTCTGCAAAGCTTTTAGGAGTATATTCCTTACCATTGTAGGTGAATGTAGCAGGACACTCGCCCAGATAGGTGTCATACACTGCAGTGAGGGCTTTCTTCCATACTGGAGTGAGCTTCTTCAGTCCGCTGTTGGCTACAGCATCCACTACGCCACCAGCCACCGCGTCCAACTCGGTGTGAACAGGCAACGTGTCCGCAGGTGTACTACCGTATTGGATACCTGGCATGGCTTCTTGTGGTACCATACCATAGTTCTTCAAGCAGTAGATCACATCATAAGCCGAGCCTCCAGGAGCAAACTGTGCGGTGCCGTACATGCGCACTACATACTCTGCACGATCGAGCATCGTATGGTGAACCACGAACATCTCGCTAAGGTCGTATTCGCCTTTGCCCATACGTAGCAACTCACTCTCCAGGAAACCGATGGTGGAGTAACTCCAACATGTTCCGCTGCGGTTTTGGTCTTTGACTGGCGTGATAGCAATGCTATCTACTGTGGTAAAGCGAAAACCTTCGATGCTATCGCTGGCCACCTTGGTAGAGTCGGTTTGGGCTGTCATGCTTAAGCTAATTGCGCCCAACGCAAAAGATAAGATCAATCTTTTCATATCTGTGTTATATTTTTTATGGTTATTCTTCTTCACTGAGTATCTCCCACTCGTAGAGACGTTGCTCCATCTCACGCTTGATATGGTCGTAGCGTCGGAAATTCTCCGATGTTTGGTGTGCTACATCGGCTAGAAGTGCCTCGATGTCTTGTTGCTCTTGCTCTAATTTAGCAATAGCTGCCTCTATGTCTGCAATCTGCTTCTCCTTCTTGCGGCGTGCTGCTGCGGCAGCTTTTTGTGCTGCGTAATCCAACTTTGCAGAAGTAACCTCGCCTTTCACCTCTAATCTTTCACCTTTTACCTCTTGATTCTTTTTCTCCAGTTCCTGCAACGAGTCAATCCTTTTGCTGCGCAAGAAATCATAGATTCCTCCCAAGTGTTCTTTCACTTTACCTCCGCCAAACTCATACACCTTGTCCACCAGTCCATCCAAGAAATCACGGTCGTGGCTTACGCAGATCACAGTGCCGTTAAACTCCTTCAACGCGGCTTTCAGCACATCCTTCGACTGCATATCAAGGTGGTTGGTCGGCTCGTCAAGAATCAAGAGGTTGCAGGGCTCCAACAGCAAACGAATCATCGCCAAACGACTACGTTCGCCACCAGAAAGCACTTTCACCTTCTTCTCCGATGCTTCGCCACCGAACATAAACGCGCCTAAGATATTGCGAATCTGTGTACGGATATCTCCCACAGCTACATGGTCAATCGTTTGAAATACAGTCAATTCGCCATCCAACAATGCGGCTTGGTTTTGTGCGAAATAGCCAATCTTGACATTATGCCCTATCTTGAGTGTGCCGAAGTGGTCCAACTGGCCCATGATACAACGAACAAGGGTTGTCTTGCCCTCACCGTTCTTGCCTACAAACGCCACTTTTTCTCCACGGCGGATAGTGAATGTAGCATGTTGGAATACCATGTGCTCACCAAAATCTTTGCGCACATCATCTGCTATCACAGGAAAATCACCACTACGTGGTGCAGGAGGAAAACGCAAACTCAGTCGCGAGTTATCCTCCATATCCACTTCCAGACGCTCCAGCTTCTCCAATTGCTTGATACGCGACTGCACTTGCACAGCTTTGGTGGCTTTGTAGCGGAAACGCTCAATAAACTCTTCGGTCTCCTGAATCATCTTCTGCTGATTCTGATACGCTCGCACTTGTTGCTCATGGCGCTCTTGGCGCAGTACCTTAAACTGGGTGTAAGGCACGTTGTAATCGTATATGCGCCCAAGAGTGATCTCTATGGTGCGCGTAGTCACATTATCCAGAAATGCGCGGTCGTGGCTCACCAATACAAGCGCACTGCCATTGGTCTTGAGAAACTCCTCCAACCATTGGATAGACTCAATGTCAAGGTGGTTGGTCGGCTCGTCAAGTAGCAGCAGATCAGGGTGTTGCAGCAGTATCTTTGCCAACTCAATACGCATGCGCCATCCGCCTGAGAACTCCGAACAAGGGCGGTCAAAGTCCTTGCGCTCAAAGCCCAAACCAATGATAGTACGATCCATCTCAGCAATAAATCGCGCCTCCTCGCCTGATATCCCAGTCTCTAAACTGTAGGCGCTTGCGCCGTCCTGTAGCGAAGCGTTCTCTAAACTATCGCTCCGAGGAGCGATAACCGACATCACATCCTCCCTCAATGTCTTGCCATCCACGTGCATCATCACCTGTGGCAGGTAGCCGATGGTCAAGTCGCCCATCTTGCTGATACGTCCAAAACTGGGAGTCTCCACACCTGCCAACAGACGGAGTAGAGTAGTCTTGCCTGCACCATTCTTACCTACCAGCGCAATACGGTCGCGGGGATTGATAAGGAATGTGATATCATCCAATATTGGACGCGAAGAAAATTCTATGCTCAGATGTTCTACTGAAACCATGTTGGATGCGAGAGATTATAGCACGTTCAATACTTGTTCCTTGATTTGCTCAAGGATATCTTTCATTTTCACTACGATGATTTGCATCTCACTCTGATTGCTCTTGCTGCCCAGGGTGTTGATTTCACGTCCCATCTCTTGAGCAATGAATCCGAGTTTCTTGCCCACACCAGAGCCCTCGTTATCCATCGTCTCACGGAAATACTTCAGGTGGTTAGTGAGGCGTACTTTCTCCTCGGTGATGTCCAACTTCTCAAGATAGAAGATCATCTCTTGCTCCAGACGATTACGGTCAATGGCTTGTTGAGTAGCAGCACTGAGTTGCTCCAGATTAGCTTCGATGCGTGATTTGATCTTCTCTACGCGCCCTTGCTCGTATGGTTCTACATCACTTAGCAATGCCGCTATGGCATCCAGTTTCTCGCAGAACATACGATAGAGCGATGCTCCCTCTTGCTCGCGGAAAGCATTGAATTGGGCAACAGCAGCCTCAATGGTTTGCAACACGATAGCCCATTCTTCGTCGGTGATGTCGCTCTGATCTTGCAACTTGGTCACATCTGGCATGCGCATGATAGTAGCCACAAGGTCTTGGGCTGGG
Organism: uncultured Bacteroidales bacterium; assembly: GCA_937901225.1. Taxonomy (GTDB): domain Bacteria; phylum Bacteroidota; class Bacteroidia; order Bacteroidales; family Paludibacteraceae; genus Colicola. The sequence continues at coordinate 24,730 of CALCGX010000041.1, forward strand.
ATACCCAATTCGTGTTGTAATGCACTCAACTCCTTATAATAATATATAAAGGCATCGCGATTGATAGGTGCAAAGACACTTGCTGTATCACCTTGAACTGCGTCTTGATAGTAGATGCTCAAGTCCACTTTACCACGTTCTAAGCGCTGACTAATCAGCGTGCGAATCTCCAACTCCTTGCTGCGCAATTGTGGTGCAATACGCACATTGAGGTCCATAGACTTAGAGTTGAGACTGCGTATCTCAACGATTAGTTTCTTGTTTGCAATTTGGCTCTCGGCTTTGCCGTAGCCCGTCATGGAATATATCATAATGATTTACTATTATCGGGTCGTTCTACCTTATTTTGTTGAAATGTGTTGGGTGGAGTAGGTTGGTCGTCGTTCTTAGTGCTGTCTTTTATTTGCTCGTAGAACACAGAAGGTGGACCATACAACACCCTGATTCTTTCGTTTGGTTGGATGACTGGTTGCTGACTTTTACAACCACTCAATAGGGCAATCAATGCACCTAAAAGTATGTTAATTTTCGTTCTCATTTTCCGATACAGAATTTACCAAAAATATTGTTCAAAACTTCTTGTGAAGTAATCTGTCCTGTGATCTCTCCGAGGGCAGAAAGGCAGTCTTGAAGGTCCATGCTGAGGAACTCTCCACTGAGTTGGACATCCAATCCGTCTTGCACACGGCGTATGGCACCCAATGCCCGAGTGAGCGCTTCGTAATGGCGTGTATTGCTGATAGTTACAGCATTTCTTGTGTCAAATTGTTCTTTTGCGAATGATATAAGCTGCTCTTTTATTCTACCCACTTCGCCATTCTTCGCCGAGATATAAATAGCATTTTTTGGCGGAGTGAACGAAGGCAGGATATCAGCCTTGTTAAAGACGTGAATAATCTTCTTTTCTTGTATGTCAGATAGCGATGACAATGTGTCACTAGCGTCTTGTGTAGGGTCTTGTAGATGGATGATTACAGATGCTCGTTGAGCAGCCTGACGACTACGTTCGATACCGAGGTTCTCTATCGTATCTTCCGTTTGACGCATGCCTGCTGTGTCAATGAATCGGAAGAGCATACCGTCCAAGATTAGGGTATCTTCCACCGTATCGCGAGTAGTACCTTGAATATCGCTCACAATGGCGCGTTCTTCGCCCAACAAAGCATTGAGCAATGTCGATTTACCGACATTAGGGGCACCTATGATTGCCACAGGAATACCCTGCTTGATGGCATTACCCGTCTTGAAGGAATTGACGAGCCCTTGGATAGTGCTGTCAATCTCTTGTGCGAGATCGTAGAGTTGCTGACGGTCAGCGAACTCCAATTCTTCGTGATCCGCAAAATCAAGTTCCAACTCAATAAGCGATGTGAAGGTGAGCAATCGCTCGCGCAAAGCAGCCAGTGAGTGGGATATACCTCCACGCAACTGACTGAGTGCCAAGTCTTTCTCTGCCTTTGTTTGGGCTGCAATCAAGTCGGCAACAGCTTCTGCTTCAGTCAGATCCATCTTGCCATTAAGAAAGGCTCGTTGAGTAAACTCACCCGCTTTTGCCATTTGGCAACCCGCATCAATGAGCCATTGCAGCAACGTTTGTTGGATGTACATGCTACCGTGGCAGGCTATCTCTACTACATCCTCGCCAGTGAATGAATGGGGCGCACGAAAGACACTTGCAAGCACTTGGTCGAGTACCTCATACTTTTCACTTTTCACCTTTCCGTTTTCACTTTTCACAATCTCCCCGTAATGCACGGTGTATGCTGCGGCTTCCGCAAGCGATTTCCGCCCACGAAACAAGGTATCCACAATCGCAATGGCATCCTCTCCGCTCACGCGGATGACGGCTATTCCTCCACTGCCGTAGGGTGTTGATATGGCACAAATAGTATTCATTTCTTTAGTTTTATCCATCTCCATTCGCCTCGTGTTTTGGTGATAACATATTGTAGTCCAACCGATTCTGCCTTTTCTATTAAGTGTGCAATATCGTTCTCGTAGAATCCGCTCAGCCATACTTCGCCACCATCGTTCAGTATCTTGGCATATGCAGGCATCTGCTCTACCAATATATTGCGGTGTATGTTCGCCAATATCAAGTCAAATGCGCCATCGGGTGGGGTACTGCCTAATTGCACATCTATGACCACGTTGTTAGATTGGGCATTTTCTATGCTATTTGCTACGCTCTTGTCATCAATATCCACCGCCACTACAGAGGTCGCACCGCATTTTTTGGCCATAATGCCCAGCACGCCTGTGCCGCAACCCATATCTAATACATGGCGTTCTTGTGCGAAATATCCCTGTTCATGTGCTTCTATCAATGCCTCAATCATCATGCTGGTGGTCTCATGATGCCCTGCACCAAAAGCACAATGAGGTGTGATTCGCACGCCTAATGGCAGTTCCTGAATCTCATGCTCAGCTTCCCATGTAGCATTCCAGTTGATATCTTCACATTCCTCAATACCAAGCATTTCGACTCCTTCAGTGCCTGCTATCAGGTCATCTAATGGGGCTCTATTGGCGTTTAAGATGTTAGTTTGAATGTAGGCATTTCCCCCATCAAATACCTCAAAACCCAAATCGCACAAGTCTTGTTCAAACAAGTCTTGTTGCCATTCTTCCGAAAAGGAATATATCAAATGTACAACGGAATACTGCATATTTCAAGACAAAATTTCTTGCAAAGGTACAACAAATAATGCATATTTGCAAGAATTTTACACAAAAGTTTACTTTTGATAGCAAAATTCTTCTAAGTGTACTGTACAATACAACCACCATACAACCATAATACAACCTAAATTTTTCTCTTTTGAAAATCCTGTCTTTCCGCTTTCAATTACGTACCATATACGTAGGATATACGTAACATATACGTAAGATATACGTA
>CALCGX010000042.1 GCA_937901225.1 uncultured Bacteroidales bacterium
TTGCCAAACAGAGGTCTGAACTTTGGATGATATGCTGCAATCCCTCGTCCATTCCGTCTGCATCCGTTTTAGGGCGAGAGATACCTACACGCCATGGCTTTCCCATATCATTCACGCCCTTCAACACCACTTCACCACCTATCTCTACCAGATAGTTCTCACAACCAGCCTCACGCAACACATCTGCTACCACGTCGGTTCCATAACCCTTAGCTATTGCACTAGCATCTAATGTGATACGCGGATCATCTTTAAGCAACGAATGATCAACTAGTGTCACTTTTTGATAGCCAACATACGCTTTGATGCTATCAATCGTTGTTTGCGATACATCGGCAGCGTTACCATGCTTCAATCCAAATCCCCATAGATTCACTAAAGGTGCTACTGTGATATCAAATGCGCCATTAGACAACCGGCTGATTATCTGCGCCTCATGATACATCCGCTCAAACAATGAGTCTGTACATACCATCTCGTTGCGATTGATACGTGCAATCACCGATTGCTGGTTAAACATGCTCAACGAGGCATCAAACTCATGCAAACGTTGCTGGATTGCATTATGCAAATCATCAGTACCTTCGTAGCGTATATTATAATAGGTACCAAAAATATTACCTTGATGATGATAATACTGTTTCTTCTTCTCATTAGGCAACAATAGCAGCATTCCTGCTGCTACTATTGCTAAAACCAATGCTATCCACTTCTTCATATACTTTTATTTCAATCGAATCTTACCACTCGTCACAGAAATAGATTCCAACACCTATACAGCCATTCAATTTTTGGTCTGCTGCCTCACCAAAAGGTAAAATGATGTTACTCTTATCTACCCCATAGCAATTAAACATAGCTTCCCCCCAGACATTGATGTATAATTTACCAAATTCAAACTCACGCTCTGCACGCAGGTGAAGGTTGTTAAATCCTACTGTACGGCCATTTGTCCACACATCCTCGTAATTTGAGTACAGACCTTTCCATGGAGTAAAACCTACTTTTAATCCCAATACAATATCCAATGGTAAATAGATATCATAACCTAATTGAATATAGGTAGAATATGCACGCTTCACATTGCCTTCACTATCAACAATAGGGTCATAACCAAGCATCGTAGTGTACCAATCAATAGATAATGGGACTTTTTCTACCAAATCACCTAAGTGAAATCCTGCGTGCAACTCCATTGTACTAGCACTAAGATTTTGAGGATTATCCAATCCCTTAAAATATTTATCCCCACCAAAATAATACAAATGCGTCAAATCCAATGCAACTCCATAGTTATCATAACCTATGGTGATATCCAATTCTGGAGTGAGTTCTTCAAAGCGCCATGAATCAGCACCTATATTTGCCCAACCGCAAAGATACAAGCCATTCCAATCCAATGTTACTGATGGCTGAATGGACAATCCACCAAAGTTATATCCACGCCACAAATAGCTACTTACTACATCAGCCCCGACTTCCAACGAAAGACCTTTTGAAGCCTCTTCCGCTTTCGCTTGATACGAAAAAGCACCAACGCCTATCAGCGCTAGTGCTAAAAATAATATTTTTTTATTCATTTTTTTCTATACAAAAGCGCACTTCTTATAGAGCATGTTTACTTACCCAAGCAAGACGAAGAGCGACATCCAAGATTTTTGTATCCTCTAATACCACAATACCTCCATCAGGACCTTGCTCAATATGATAACCAGCAGTTGCAGTTCCATTGAAGAATGCGCGTACATCGTCAGCTGCAATACCTAACTCCTCAGCTATTACAGCTGAACTACCTTTTGGAAGGCTATCCTTCACTTCTCTCAATTGATTGAATGTTGTGCGAATCATAGTAACTAATTTTTAAATAGTTAATAATATTTAATTGAAATTTATTTTCTTTATTTGTATTTTGAGCGCAAAGGTAACACTTTTTTTTTATATATGCAAGAAAAATATACTTTTTTTTTGAATATATTTCATTTACCCTCACCCTAATTTAATTCAAGTCGTAACCGTAGTGGCGCAAGCGTGTTTGCGAACTACGCCAATCCTTATCCACTTTTACAAAGAGTTGCAAGAACACTGGCTTGCCAAAGAACGCTTCAATCTCCTTGCGGGCTTGCGTACCGACACGCTTCAGCGCTTTGCCGCCCTTGCCGATGATGATCCCCTTTTGACTATCACGCTCCACATAGATGACTGCACCAATGCGAATAATTCCCTCAGGGTGTTGTTCATCCGGTTCCTCATCCAAAAAGGACTCTACCTCGACTTCTACACTATAAGGGATCTCCTTGTCGTAGTTCAATAGAATCTTCTCGCGGATCATCTCATCTACGAAGAAGCGCGATGACTTGTCTGTCAATTGATCTTTAGGGAAGAATGGCGGACATTCAGGCAATGCCTCACGGATAGCAGTAAAGAGTTGGTCTGTGCCAAACTTCTGCTGCGCAGAGATAGGGAAGACGGTTGCCTCTGGCAATACGCGATGCCAATACTCTACCAATTGCTCCAAGGTCTCTTGGGTAGTGAGGTCTATCTTGTTGATAATCAAGAATACTTTCGCTTTGATACGCTTTACTTTCTCTAGGAAGTCTGCATTCTTGTCGGGATTATCTTGTACGTCTGTCACATAGAGCAAGACATCCGCATCTATGAGAGCAGAGCGTGAGAACTCCAACATCTGCTCTTGGAGCTTGTAGTTGGGTTGCAGCACTCCTGGAGTATCCGAATACACCATTTGAAAGTCATCGCCATTGACGATACCCATAATACGATGGCGAGTGGTTTGCGCCTTCGATGTGATAATCGAAAGGCGTTCACCCACCAATACATTCATCAATGTGGATTTGCCCACATTGGGATTACCTACTATATTTACAAAACCTGATTTGTGCATTAATAACTAAATAATCGTGACTTATTGAGTTTGGTTATCTTGCCATGTTTGGCTTGGATTTGCTTTTGGTTGATGAGTTTTGGATCGCCCATAATCAAGATGGTGATAGGTTTACCTTGAATACGTGATTGGTAGAAGGAAAGCACATTGTCGAATGTCAAACGCTGAATATCACGTACTTGCAACATGGCAGGGTCCACCTTATAACCCATCAGCATATTGGCTGTCAAGCGTTGGCTCTTATTGCGGAAAGTAGGTTTGTTAGACAATACCGATTGACGCAATACGGTGCGGATATTCTCCATCGTTTCAGGATATTGTGGCATAGAATCCAACAAACTCATATAGACATCTATCGCATCAGCTACCTTGTCAGACTGTGTACCTACATAACCCACGAACTTGGTCATCTGGCCTTGTTTTGGCGGACGAGAGAAATACCCATATGCGTTGTATGCCATAGAGCGTTTTTCACGAATCTCGTTCATCACAAGACCCGAGAAACCGCCACCAAAATACTCGTTGAATGCCATATAGTTCACCGCCTCCTTCGCATTGTATGGCTCGCCATCAATGAGGAAATATACCTTGGCTTGTTGCATCTCTGCATCAGGCAAGAAGTAAATCTTATTCTCGGTGATTGGCACCATCGGACGCTCCACTGGCGACATAGTTGGGCGCACATTGTTATTGAGCGAGAGTTTGTTGTAAAGGATATTCTTCACATCCAAAGCAGGCAACGCACCTGCGTAGTGAATCTCCAACTCATAGTTCTGTACTTGGTGCAATACGCCTTCCAATTGAGCAGCAGTCATTTGCAACACATCCTCCATCAGCGTTGGGCGCTTGATATAAGGCGAGTTTTCGCCATAGCGTACATAGTCGAAGGCGGCATCCGCTACGATATCGGTATTGCGTTGCTCCACTTGACGAGCAGAGTACTCTTGTCCCTTGATATTGTTGATGAGCATGTCATTCTCCGAATCAAAATTAGGGAACATCATGTGCAGATTGACCATCTCCACGATCTTCTCCAGATTCTCCTCGTTGCCCTCAATGTCCACATAGAAATAGTCCTCAGACACCGCATAGCTACACTTACCGCCCAACTTCGCCAAATTAGCACGGAACTCAGCTGGTTTAATACCTGGCGCACCCTTGATACCTGCCATATTCATCAGCGAAGCAGCGTACTCCAGGAATGGCAACTCGTAGGTTCCCACTCCATATTTGAGACGGAGAGAGAAGATATGGTTCTTGGTGTTTGGCGTGCAATATACGCTCACGCCTTCGTAGAAGAGGTCTTGATCAATGTCGGAGAAGTCGATGAAGGTTGGGGTGAGTTTGCCTGCAGGAATCGACTCCAAGTATTGGCAATAAACCGATTCGCTCTTAGGAGACTCCAGCGATTTGATCTTAGGCTTAGGCAACTTATCTTTCTTAGGTGTACCTTCCTCAATCTCAAAGACTTTCTTAGGCGCACCCAAGTATTGTTTAGCTACGCGCTTGATGTCATCCATCGTGATAGCTGCCACTCGTTCCTTCAGTTGCAACATCTCCTCAATCGACTGTTGGTAAGTAAACGCATTCTGCAAGAGTTGTACCTTCATCTCTGGATATTCCATCGTGCGGTCGAACTCTTGGTAGAAGTTCTGGCGAACTGCCTCCACCAACTCCTCGGAGATATTGCCGCTCACCAGTTGTTGGATCGCTTCATTAACCAATTTTTCGGTTTCTTTGAGTGAAGTATAAGTCTGTGTCTCTGCATCCATGTATGGCACTGCTATCACCAAGAAGCGACCTTGGTCACGGCGTACATCATTGGCTGCGCCTGCGTACATCAGTTTATTGTCTAAAGTGAGCTCGTCCAACAAACCAATCTGCATGGAGTTGGAGAGAATCTCGCCCAAGAAATCCAGCAGCAACTCATCCTTATCTCCTACTGGTACACCATTGTATGCGATATACAACTCTGGCATATAGCCGAGCTTCGCACTGTAGCGTTCGTCTTGCGCGAATGCGGTAGTAGGATACTTCGTGCGCTCTGGCAATGGACGCGCTTGCAACTTGCCGAAGGTCCTCTCAATCAATGGTTTGGTGGCTTCTATATCGAAGTCGCCCACCAAGATAAGTGCCATATTATTAGGCACATACCATGTGTTGTAGAAGTCGATGAGCTTGCGGAGTTTAGGGTTCTTCAAATCCTCTGCATAACCGATAATATCACGTGCGTAGGCGTGTCCCTCGTAGAGTTTGCCGAAGATGAAGTTGCGCGAGTGGGTAGAGTTGTCGTCGAGATACATATTGTACTCCTCAAACACGTTCTCCAATTCGGCTTGGAAACTGCGGAACACAGGATTAGTCAAGCGGTCGGCATACAACGTGAGCCAACGCTCCATCTGGTAGGCAGGGAAGGAGTTCATATAGCAGGTTACATCGTATGCGGTAAAGGCATTCAATCCTTCGCCACCGATACCCTGAATCAGGTTGGAGAACTCGTCCGTAGCCGCATATTTAGCCGCCTCGAGCGACACTTCGTTGATTCGCAATTGCACCGCCTCACGTGCTTTCGCATCGGTAGTGAGTGCGAGGGTGTCGTATAGGGCAATGATTTGCTCATAAAGAGGTTGCTCTTTCTCCCAATCCAGTGCGCCGATGCGGTCGGTACCCTTGAAGAGCATATGCTCCAGGTAGTGTGCCAAACCAGTTGCATCTGCTGGCTCATCTATTGCTCCCGCACGGGTAACAGTCCAACCCTGTACATCAGGTTGGTCGTGGTCTTCCCACAAGTAAACCGTCAAACCATTGTCCAATTGGTATTGAACAAAATCATCATTTTGTGCCCATGCCGCAATGATACAAAAGAGGCTAATCAACGAAATAATTACTCGTTTCATATGTGTAATGTTTATTCAAAAAGTTTCCCAACAACAAATGCAAAAACTGCGTCAAACTTGACGCAGTTTTTTATTTCTTATCAATGGCTTAACGAATCACTTTCTTCGTTACTCGTTGACCATTCTTCTCCAATTGAATGAGGTACATGCCATCATTCAATCCGTTCATATTCACTTGATTTACATTGTATTGCACCGACACTGCTTGACCGCTTACAGTATAGATTGTCGCATTGTATGGAGGCAACAAATCCATTGTATTTTCTGGTACAAACACATTCTCCACATCGGTATTAACATTAGGCAATTGCAACTGTTTACCGGTCAGCAACAACATCTCACCAGGTTTCAATGTCACATCGCCAGCTGGTTGCAATTGCTGAGTAAAGTAGTTATACCAGGTACCTTCTGGCATGGTAGCAGTCTGATCATATACTGCGCTAAAGTTAGCCACCAGACATACTTCACTACCCCATTGTACCGTACGCAATTCGCGGCTACCTGTGATATTTGCCACAGTAGGATTACCCTCAAACACCTCTGGCAACAACTTGGTACGAAGTTGAATGATTTGTGCAATTTGCGTATATTGTTTCATACGTGTTTCTGATTCAAAATACCCCAAAGTATATGGACTTGGTTTCTTTGAACAACGATTATCGGTATTGTATTCATCGGGCTTCTCATCGCTAGAATTGATTGAGAAATCATAACCTATCTCCTCAAATTGCCACAACATATGAGGGCCATTCAGCAACACGTTGAATGCCACATTCACGGCCACACGATTCAAACGAGCTTCCTCATTGGTTTTCAAATCTGCATTACCATACATCTTTGCCTTATACTGCATACGCTCCTCGTCGTGGCTCTCGCAATAAGTTACATATCCATCGCGGTTTGCTCGGCTAAAATCTGCTTTGCTGCCTAACCAACCCATTGCTGTCTCTTGATATGCCTCAGTCACATTATCCCAGCACATCATACCTTGGTTAATCAATTTTGGACGATCGCTACCCATATTGCTTCCCCAATGCTCTAGGATAAAATATGCATCCGCTGAAACGGCTTTCACACCATTATTATAATAATCTGCTATATGAGTCATTGCATTGTTGGTTGTACCACACAGACCATGACTCAAGTCCATACGATAGCCATCAATCTTGTACTCCTTCAACCAATATTGCAACGCGCGGGTGAACATCAACTTCGTCAACTCAAAATCATGGTTCCAATCCTCATATACATTATCGCTGTGAGGAGCTGTTACATTAAACCATGGATTGTGTGCCAACTCAGTGCCATATGGATAGAGCTTGTTCATTGGGTTGAGACCCGTAGCATGGTTGAACACCATATCCAAGATAACGGCTATTCCACGCTTGTGACATTCGTCCACAAAAGCCTTCAATTGCTCTGGAGTACCATATGCCTTATCCAATGCAAAGTAGTGGTTAGGAGAATAACCCCAGTTGTAGTTGCCATCAAACTCGGTTACTGGCATCAACTCTATCGCATTCACACCCAAATTCTCGATATAATCCAAACGCTTCATCAAACCTGCAATAGAACGCTCTGGAGTATAATCATATACCCACAACTCATAGATAATCAGGTTGTTTTTGTTTGGACGTTTGAAGTTCAACGTTGCATCCGACCATTGGTATGCTGGTTTGTTGGTTTGAATCACTGTCACATATCCATCGCCTTGCACTGGATATTTCATCAAGTCAGGATTCACCGTAGTGGGCTCATATTGATCATCCTTGTGCAACACTTTCTCTGAATACAAATCAGACAACTTCTTCACTACGCCATCCTCGCGAACAACCACATATTGGAAAGCATATTCCTTCTGAGGGGTCAAACCATTGATTTCCAACCAGAAGAAATTGCCATCTTGCTTCATTTGATAGTTATTCGATACTGCCCAATTGTTGAAGTCACCCACCACAAACACATGCTTCGCAGGCGCTGTCTTGCTCGCAGCGTATGTAGAAAGAGTCACTTTGGTATGATCATTCTCATCGTAGAAAATACCCATATCAATGCCTGCTGGACGAGCTGCTTGCACTGGAGCCGACACCACGCATGTTTGTGCGGTTACGGTCTTCACTTCCTCGCCCTTAGTCGCTGTCAGAGTAAACACATAATCACCCTCTGCTGGAAGTTTATACGCATAATCCAATGTTGTACCTTCCTCTGTCAAAACCACCTCACCGTTTATAGCCAATGACAAGGTCGCACGCTCAGTTGCCACGCCATGCAAGTGGATGGTATCATTCACTTGTGAAATCTCAGGAATCGAACCCTCGAATATCGCTGCCAAACCAGCATCTACCAAATCCACAAAAATATCAGCATTACCATCTGCCTTACCTTCCTTCTCGCCGCCAGGGCCATCATTGAATACAAAGCACAACTGAGACACTTCATACAGTACCGTATCCTTTACAATCACTGGCTTACCATCAGGACCTGGTTGGCGTGAGGTAGTAATCTTTCTTGCACCATAAAACTCCGTGATATTAGGAGTAATCTTCAACTCCCAGTTTCCATCCGCATTCTGAGTCATCTTATATTTCTCTTCGCCACCACGCCAGGTTGGTGCATTTTGCCATTGCGTACCATTGAATGTCGCACCCGTATGCGCGTAACATTGGGTGGCACCTACCATACCACCATTTCCCTCGTTTGGATTGAAAATAATTGTCACTTCACCATCGTAGCCCTTCTGAATAATGCTAGGGATGGTTGTCACCTGTGCTGTCGCTGTCAAAGCGAACACTGACAGAAATAATAATGTAATTTTTCTCATGTTGTGATTATTTATTTTAATGTTTTTTTAATTGCTCACATTTCAGCCCGCAAAGGTACAAAAAAATTATGAAATACGCAACCTTCTCAGCGTTTTTTATACAAACTCTTGCATATTTGCAAAAAAACACCTACCTTTGCACCGCAAAACTATAAACTACCACATGACCAAACGCGTACTCATAGGAATGTCCGGAGGCATCGACTCTACCGTAGCGGCCATTCTACTCCTCGAACAAGGCTACGAACTCGTCGGAGCTACGTTCCGTACCTTCGACCCACCTACTCCTGACCATTGCACCAACAACGACAAAGGATGCTGCTCCGAAGATAGCATCACCGAAGCACAACGCATGGCCGCCACCTTGGGATTCGAGCACCATGTCCTCGACTTTCGCAGCACCTTCCGCCAACACGTTATGGACAACTTCGTCCGCGAGTACGCATGCGGACGAACGCCCAACCCTTGTGTACTTTGCAACTCACACATCAAATGGGGCAAACTCATACAAGCCGCCGAACTATACAACTGCGACTATATCGCCACTGGACACTACGCACAGATCGCCGAACATCGAGGACATCTCTACCTCAAAAACGCTGTGGATACGCACAAAGACCAAACATACTTCCTCTGGATGCTCACCGAAGACAACCTACGCAAAACCATCTTCCCACTCGGAGGACTCACCAAGGATGAGGTACGACAAATAGCGCGCAATCATGGCTTCGAACAACTCAGCAAGAAAGCCGAGAGCCAAGAGATATGCTTCATTCCTAACAACGACTACCGCACTTTCCTCGCCCAGCATGGCGTTTCTGTGCCACAGGGTGAATACATTGATAATCGAGGAAAAGTATTAGGCATGCATCAGGGTTTCTGCCATTATACCATTGG